>DAOUTT010000281.1 GCA_030668545.1 Anaerolineales bacterium
GATGTTTGATCCGGGGGGTGGGGGGGAGTGGAGTCCCCCACAGTCCCCCTGTGGGGGATTTAGGGGGAAGAAAAATATCATCACCTCTGCAGGGGTCGATCTATTGATTCATACGCGCAAACCTCAATGTAAGGATTTCTCCCCCCGGTGATTCGAAATGACATGCGATAAGACGGGGATCCGCCCTCACGCTTCTCAACCTGATTCGAATTTCGGACTGACGGGCGGTACAATGAATATCCGACTTAAGTGCACCTGTGTGAGTTAATCCGCCGAATGCACCGCGTACGCATTTGAGCCGGGCCAGTGTCAATTCTGCCGCCACTGCTAAAATCGCAGGAGGGAAGTGCATTGACAATAAATCTACCGATACACGATCTTTATATACGCGAACTCACAGCGGAAGAAACCGATGGCTCAATAAAATTCCACGTGCTGAGTTATGAGGATCACCTCCTGCGGCGCTTTGGTCAGGTGCAGGTAATTCGCAAATCACCCGGACGGAGCAAGACTTTATGTATGCGGGAAGTGGCGGACGAGGTATGGGCTCTCATAGAAGGACAAGTAGAGTTCGCCTGGCATGACCTGCGTCAGGATTCGCCATCTCAAGGCCGCTGGCACCACCTTCACGCCGAGACACCGACGCTTGTCCTGGCACCATTCGGCGTGGCTTTCGGCTGCCGCGCTCTGGAAGATCCTGCTGTTCTCATTCGCCTGAGCACACACGCCGAGGGGGAACACTCTGGGGATCGAGAGATTCCCTGGGAATTTGAAGCATGAGCCGATCGAAAGAATATCTAAATTTGTTCTTGCGTCTAAGCCGCCCGCACTTTCTCCTGGGTGGATTTCTGCTGTACGGTTTGGGCACCGCAATCGCCACTTACCTGGGAAAGCCCATCGATTGGAGTCTCTACATTCTCGGTCAGTTACTCGTTACATCCATCCAATTGATGGCTCAGGCCTTGTATGTATTCTTCGATGGCACTCCAACTCGAGAAGTTACTTTCCAGTCTATCTTCAGTGGAGATCGGAAAGCGCTCGATCCAGAGCATTTACCATTTACGGCTGCATTGATCTCCACTATCGTCACGCTGACGATCTCGGCTACACTCAGTGCTCTCCTCCTGATTGTGAAGGACGTTAGTTTTGTGCCATGGGCATTCTTGCTGATGGGCTTCTTCGCCGCCTTCTCCTACAGCACTCCACCCTTGAGGTTGATCACCAGTGGGGTTGGAGAAATTATCGCTACAATCGTTGTAGCCAGTTTTGTGCCCATTTTCTCGTTTACACTGCAGGCCGGTGAACTTCACCGGCTGCTCCCCATGAGCACGATCCCATTGGCAGCGTTGCTCTTCGCGGCGTTTATCGCATTTGAATTTCCCGATTATGCCTCTGATCTGAAGCGAGGCCGGAAGACGCTGATGGTTCGACTCGGGTGGGAAACTACCATGAAGCTCCACGATCTAGCCATCCTTTTCGCGATCCTGAGCTTCTTAACCGCGTACGCCCTGGGCTTACCAGATCGTGTGGCGCTTGGAGCATTGATCTCTTTTCCGCTGGCAATCGCCCAGGTCTGGCAATTGAATCGCATTAAAGCAGGGCTCCCTCCGCGCTGGCGCACATTCACGCTCAGCGCGCTCGCCTTATTCGCAATGACCGCCTACCTGGAATTGATGGGGTACATCTTTAGCTGACATGCCTGAATTTTTGCATCTCATTTCACCATCTGCTGCACTGGAAAAAATACTCACAGCCTTACCCCAATCTTGGGCTGCAGACACTGAGGTTATTTCAACGAGCGCGGCGCACGGCCGGGTCCTGGCCGAGTGCGTAACTGCCCCCCACCCCTTGCCGCCATTTCCCCGATCGACGGTGGATGGCTACGCCGTCCAGGCAAAGGATACATTCGGCGCGTCGGGTTCCTTGCCAGCCTACCTGCGCTTAATTGGTGAAATCCTGATGGGGAAATCTCCCACGCTTGAAGTGCGCCCCGGACAGGCCGCTCAGGTGCACACTGGCGGGGCTATCCCTGCTGGCGCAGACGCGGTAGTGATGCTCGAGGATACCCAGCTGATCGACGGCAGCGAAATCGAGGTTCACCACGCATCTGGAGTCGGGCAAAACATCCTCCTCGAAGGCGAGGATGTTCAGCAAGGTGATATTGTCCTCGAGCCTGGAACCGTTCTTCGCCCGCAGGAGATTGGCGGGTTGATGGCGCTCGGCATGACATCGGTCTCGGTTGCCGTTTCCCCCCGGGTGGGGATCCTCTCCTCAGGAGATGAAGTCGTCCCTCCCGAAATGGAACCAGGGCCCGCACAGGTTCGTGATATCAACTCTTATACCCTTTCAGCAATCATCGGTCGACTCGGTGGAAAACCAATTCTCAGAGGGGTCGTACCGGACCAGCACGATGCGCTCTTCGAGGTTGTTAAGCAAGCACACCAAGAGGATGACCTGATCGTTATCACCGCCGGGTCGTCTGTGAGCGCCCGGGACATCACCGGGGATGTCATTCAATCACTCGGAGAACCCGGTGTGCTCGTGCATGGGATATCGATCAAGCCCGGCAAACCGACAATTCTCGCCATCGCCGACGACATCCCCCTAATCGGTTTACCGGGGAATCCCGTTAGCGCCCTGGTCGTGGGAACATTAATCCTCGCCCCGCTCATCCGGCGTTTCCTGGGTGTTCAACGAGTGCTGCCCGCACCTCAGGTTGCGGCTAGATTGAGCGTCAATGTCGTTTCGCAAGCGGGTCGCGAGGATTACATCCCCGTTCGGCTTCAGGAGTCGGAAGAAGGAACCATCGCCGAACCAGTTTTTGGGAGATCAAACCTGATCTTCACTCTAGTCCGCGCCGATGGTTTGATTCATATACCGACCGATGCAACCGGGTTGAGCGCGGGCACCGATGTGCTGGTTACGCTCTTCTGATCGGAATTATGACGAATTTAAAACCGGAGGGAAGCATCGATGGCTGATAACCGTCAACGATCCGTGTTTTTACAGGATGTCCCACTACAAGAGGCATGCTCCCGTTTTGAGCAGGCCCTGCGGGATGCCGACCTGTGGGAGCCGCTCGAGCCCGAGAACATTCCTCTGGACCAGGCACTGGGAAGGATCAGCGCTGAGCCAATCTGGGCGCAGATATCCTCGCCACATTACCATGCCTCCGCCATGGATGGATACGCTCTGCAGGCTGCGGAGACCGAGGGTGCGAGTGACCAGAATCCAGTGGAACTGATTGTTGGTCCACAGGCACAATATGTTGATACAGGTGATCCGTTGCCTGAATGGGCTGATTCAGTAATCCCGATCGAAGACCTTGAAGTCCTTAGCGATACTCCAAAGCCGCAAGAGAAATCGATCCGACTCATGGCTCCTATCTCTCCATGGTCAAATGTACGCCTTTTAGGGGAGGATATGGTCGCCACCGAGCTTGTTATACCTTCCGGGCATGAACTTCGGCCCGTCGACCTCGGCGCCATCGCTGCCAGCGGTTGCGATCACGTCCAAGTTTGGCGAAAGCCGCGCGTAGCCATCATCCCCACAGGGACTGAGCTGCGAGCGATGGGGAAGCCTGTGAAGGCTGGCGAGATCATAGAATTCA
>DAOUTT010000306.1 GCA_030668545.1 Anaerolineales bacterium
AATACATCGTATAAGGGACGCCGGGCAGGTAATATCCGGGACCCGCCATAGCGGTGGAGTAGAGTTTTGTGTACACGCGAAACTGGCCGGTTACTGTCGGATGAGCTGAAGTCCCAGTTGAAACGATGAAGCTCTTCACAAGATTATTTCCGTCGAAGGCAGTCACCCGCTGCTCGCTTAGATCCACGTCGATCCACCGGCCTTCATCCGCCAATTGATCAAGAGAAACGTTGAAGGTTGAGAGATACGAAAGAGCGTGAGTGGGTGTGGCCGTTGGTGTAGGCGTTGCTGTCGGTGTCGCCGTTGCCGTCGGTGTTGCCGTGGGTGTATTCGTGGGTGTTGGCGTCATCGTCGCTTTCGCCAATGGCTGTTGGTAGATCTGCGGCTGTAAAGCGGAGGCGGGTGCGCTTCCCAACCAAATCCCTACTCCCGCGGCTAAAACCACCGATGATATGAAGACGCGTCTGGGTAAGATCCGCCGTTGTGCTAGAACATCAAGAGGAGTAATTTTCGGAAGGAGATCCTCAGGGATCCGCGCTTCCCGCAGTGCCGCTTTTCGTTCTCCTGAAGGCAGACGCCGAACCAGCCAGCGAATCGCTTTCTTCGCGGGTTTACTCTTCGGGTTGATTTCCAATGCGCGCGCCGCGTATGCCAGCCCTGCGCGCGGCTCCGAAACGGCAGCCAAAGTCAACCATCCTTTTTCAGAAAGCGGGTCCAGCTTGACCGCCAGGCGCGCAAATCTCCTCGCCTCGGAGATGTCTCCCCGGCGTAACGCTGCATGAGCTAGGTCGGATGGATCCATCGATGGATCCTGTTGGCTAAAACCTGCCGGACTCATGGCGTACTCTCCCACGGGAGGCTGGCGGGTTCATTGTTCACGTAGCAAAGTATGCCGTCTGCGATCCCGCGGGCCGCTTTCTCTGGCTGAGAAGTGAGGAAATCCCGATCGAGATAGAGAAATCCAGTCTCGATTATCGCTGCCGGTGTCTGGCTGTGAATCTCGCGGAAGGTGTGATATTCCGTCATGTCGCGTGTGATGCTGCCTGCATGGAAATATAAATCGGTCGCCCGGTGATAACGATCAATAATGCAATCGACCAACCGTTGCGATTTATCTGGAACAACGGTGTCTAGCGCACTGACAACTTTATAACCGGTCGCATAGTCGTTTATTGGGATGCAGGAATCGGCATGGATGGAAACTAACGCCACCGCCCGATATTCAAAGAGCCGCGAGTCGAACTCCTCTAGGATATCTACTTGCAGCCCCGCTGCCTCGAGTGCTCGTGCGGTGAGATTTCCGACGGTGGTGTTAACTTCCAACTCCGTCAATCCATCCTCGCAAATTGACCCGGGATCACCGCCGCCGGTATTCGGATTAATCCCTGAATGCCCTATGACCAATCCAATTCGTAGTCCAGTCTCCTCCGGGGCAGAGGGCACAAAAGCTGAAGGACCATTCTCCGGTGCCCCATCTTCCAGGGCAGCCGCGAATTGATTCGCCAGCTCCCCGGGATTCAAGCTGGCGGGTGTCCATGCCGTAAAAAGTGTCGCCAGGATTCCGGCGACGATAAATGTCACCGAAAGATGGCGAAGAATTTGGCGTGTTATCGGCTGCTCGTTGGCATCCGTACTGCGAAAGCTGATAGGGCTGCGCATGCCTCGGTTCTCTCAAATAGGTGGCTTGTCATTATATCAGCGGAAGTCACATCAAACTACGTGACTCAAGTACCCAGGCGCATGGTTGACGGTTTGGATCAGAAATCGCCTATAAATTACTTTACATAACACAACGTTGAACCCACTCTAGGCGGCCATTTTCACACAACTCCTCTCTTCCACTTGAGTGGCGCACGAACTGGCCACATAATCACCTATTCTCCATACCATGGGCTGAATGGCGTGTTCAAGGGTAGAATGGGAGAAGATATCGAATCGAAACTGGGATCATGCATAAGGGAATAGAATGAAGGACACATTCAGCGAACGAAGCGAACTTACACGGTCAGAGTTTCAGCGCTACTCACGCCAACTACTACTCCCAGAGATTGGATTGCAGGGCCAGGAGAGACTTAAAGCATCATCGATCCTCATCGTAGGCGCAGGCGGCTTGGGTTCGCCCATCTCCATGTATCTCGCTGCAGCGGGTGTGGGAAGAATCGGACTCGTCGATCACGACGTCGTCGAATTAACTAACTTGCAACGCCAGATTATCCACAATACTTCTCGGATCGGTGAGCGGAAGGTTCTCTCCGCTCGGGACCGCTTGTCCGACATCAACCCAGAAGTCGAAGTCGTCTTGTTCGACGAACCATTCACTTCTGAGAATGCTGAGCAGATATCCAAACCCTTTGATTTGTTAATCGACGCCTCAGACAATTTCCCCACTCGTTATCTGATTAATGATCTTTGCGTCCTGACAGGGAAGGCGAATGTTTCCGGCTCGGTCTCCCGTTTTGACGGACAAGTCAGTGTGTTCTGGGCGGAGAAAGGCCCTTGCTACCGCTGCCTTTTCCCCGATCCCCCACCGGTGGGTTTAATCCCATCCTGCGCCGAGGGTGGTGTGCTCGGCCTGCTTCCGGGAACAATCGGGACTCTCCAGGCGACAGAGGCTATCAAGCTGTTGCTTGGAATCGGGACACCTCTCATCGGTACGCTGCTCATCTATGACGCCCTAGATATGCGCTTTGAGATGGTCAAATTGAAGAAGAACCCTGAATGCAAGATCTGTTCGCAAAAGCCATCTATTACACAACTGATTGACTATGAGGCTTTCTGCGGTGTTCCCGGGCACGACAAAGACGAGAGCAGCCATGCACCCGATTGGGAAATCGAACCTTCCGAGCTTGCTAAGATGCTGGCAACCGGCGAACCCGTCCATCTGGTCGACGTGCGTGAGCCACACGAGCTGGAGATCTCCGCCCTCCCCAACGCCGACTCCATTCCCCTTGGCTCAATGGCGACCCGTATGGCTGAGTTGGATGATTCTGATGAGATCGTTTTATTCTGTAGAACAGGGTTACGCTCTACACGAGCGCTGCACCTCCTGACCGGTGCGGGTTTCCAGAAAACTTTGAACTTACAGGGTGGCATCAACGCGTGGGCACAGCAGGTGGATCCAACCCTTCCCGTTTATTGACCAAAACTTCCTAGGATTTATAGAGCCGCGTTCTC
>DAOUTT010000083.1 GCA_030668545.1 Anaerolineales bacterium
AAAGTCTCCCCGTTATGCTTGGGTACGATGCAATTTGGATGGACGGCGGATGAGAAAGCCTCCTTCGAGGTGCTCGATGCAGCTTATGATGCGGGGATTAATTTCATTGATACGGCTGATATCTATTCACGGTGGATCGATGGGAATCCGGGTGGGGTCGCTGAGAGCATCATCGGAAAATGGCTGCGCAAGAATCCTGAGAAACGAACGCAGGTCATCCTTGCAACGAAAGTCCGAGGACGGATGGGTGAGGGTCCGAATGATGAAGGGCTCTCTCGAAAACATATCTTCTCGGCCGTGGAACAGTCCCTTATGCGATTGGGAACAGACTATATCGATCTGTACCAGGTACACTGGCCGGACGAGAGTACACCGATCGAGGAGACACTGCGCGCGTTGGATGATCTTGTCCGCGATGGACGTGTGCTATATATCGGCTGCTCAAATTACCCGGCGTGGCGTTTAATGGAGTCCTTGTGGACCTCCGATCGCTGCAGGCTGACAAGTTTCATCAGCCTCCAACCACATTACAATTTAGTCCATCGGGATGAGTTTGAGCGGGAACTCGAAGATATTTGTTTGAAATTCGACATCGGAGTCATCCCGTACAGTCCGTTAGCGGGGGGATTTCTCACAGGAAAGTACGCCGGCGATCAAACCCCTCCGGAAGGTAGTCGCGGGGCGACGAGCGACAGGATTCAAGCTTATTTAATGGACCCGCACAGTCTATCCACATTGGAAATTGTCAAGCAAATCGCTCTGGAAAGACAGAAATCACCTTCTCAAGTCGCTCTGCGCTGGTTGATTTCCCGACCTGCTGTTGTGAGCGCTATTATCGGTCCTCGAGATCTAGAGCAGCTAGAGGATAACCTCGGGTGCCTGTCCGTTGAATTATCAGATGAAGATATGCAGCGGCTGGATGAGGCAAGTGCATGGTGATGGTTAATAACGAGGGGGATAAAGTTTTTGAAGACCTCCAGGTTATGTTTTCAAAGTGGTCGCAATGGGGGTGTAGTTATGGTAAGTTTATACAGCCCGATGGTATAATGTAAAATGAGCTTAAAGGAGCAGCCGGGAGACCCAATGGAGCGCTCCATCCAACAATATCTTGACGAACTCCAAAATGAACACAACGCCTCGGTACATACAATTACTGCGTATGGCACCGACCTCGATCAGTTCTATCGTGTTCTCGCCAGCCATTCAGGCACACCGCTAGCGCCTGAGGCGCTTACCCCTTCGGCTGTCATCCACTATGTAGACTGGCTGGGGGTGCAGGGCTACAGACCGGCGACGGTCTCTCGCAAGCTTGCTGCTGCCAGATCCTATCTTGAGTTCCTCTCTGGTCAGGGTCTAGTGGACGTTCGGCGCTTCCGTGAATTGCTAAAAGGACCGGCACTAGGAAGAGCTCAACCGCGGACACTCAGCAAACAAGAACTGGATCGGTTGCTATTGGCGCCACGAAAGTATTTTTCTCCAGGCGCAATCCGAGATGCAGCAATCCTTTCACTGCTGTACGAAACTGGGTTCCGAGCCACGGACATGGTTCGCCTTCGAGTTCCCGATGTAGATCTTAACCATGCAAACATTCGAAGGCCGCCCGATCGTACCCAATGGCTGGCGATTCCTGACTCGATCATACTCCTGCAAAAATACCTAAGTGATGGGCGACCCCACTTCGTTCGCAACATCGCTGAGAATGTACTTTTCCTAAACCAACGAGGCCAGGGATTGAGCCGGCAAGGGCTGTGGCTGGTCGTCAAACGCTGGGCGGTTGTGAGTGAGTTGGAAGGATCCCTCTCGCCTCACACATTGCGGCACTCGCGAGCCAGTCATATGTTAGAAGAAGGTCAATCTCGACGTGAAGTGCAAACACTCCTGGGGCTTTCGAGCCCGAACGCTGTTCGTATTCATCGCCGTCGATCTAGAAGCGAAGACGAGAGGTAGGCTATGGGATTTGTTAGTGAACAAGATATTGATGATGCAGTAGGAGCAATCAGAAAGACGACATCATTGGAGCCGACAATTGGCATGATTTTAGGTTCCGGATTGGGCCCGCTGGCGGAGGCAATAGAGGGTGCGGAGCACATTGAAGTCAATGAAATCCCTGGATGGCCTGTTTCAACGGTTGAAGGGCACTCAGGCAAACTCGTCTTTGGTCATCTGGAGGGAGTTCCCGTTTTTGTTTTACAAGGTCGTGCTCACTACTATGAAGGACACTCAATTGAGCGCATAGGTCTCCCGGTGCGAGTTATGCAGAAGCTGGGGGCGGAAATTCTAATAGTTACCAATGCCGCGGGAGCTGTTCACCCCGAGTTTTCACCCGGTGAACTCATGCTCATCTCAGACCATATCAATCTAATTGGAATGGCTGGGCAATCGCCACTGAGAGGTCCGAACTTAGACGCATATGGCCCGCGCTTTCCAGATATGAGCCAGGCTTATGATCCTGAGCTGAAGTCGATCGCCAGAGCTGTCGCCGCTAAGGGAGATATCCCGCTGCAGGAAGGTGTTTACGTTTGCCTTGCTGGACCATCGTTTGAAACCCCGGCGGATTTACGGTTTCTGCGTGGAATCGGGGTTGACGCCGTTGGGATGTCCACCGTTCCAGAAGTCATCATTGCCCGCCATGGCGGGATGCGCGTACTGGGTGTTTCTGGTATTAGTAACAAGGCCAACCTCGACGGCACAACAGTGACGACTCACGAAGAAGTCTTGGCTGCGGGTGATGTGATTGTCCCGAGATTAACAGCTCTAGTTAGGGGAGTAATAAAAGAAATTTAAGATTGGCGGTACATGGAAGAAGTATTACTTTTAATCGAGGCTAACCAGAGATGGATTTTTCTCCTCCTGGGATTACTCGGACTGGTGTATTTTGGGTCGGTTCTGCGAGCGTATAACCGGTATCGGTCGGCGATCTATGGTTTGGAGCGGGAACGGTCCATCTCCACGCTGCGGCGCTCAGGTGGAATGCTTGCTCTCGCCGTCACCGGTATTGTCGTGGTGTTCATCTTGACGACCTTCGCTAGCCCTGCTCTTCCTGTCTCGCTACGCCCAACAGTAATACCGACGGTTTCCCTGCTTGCAACCCCCATTTTGGGGCAGGGAGAAGAAGGGACCGCATTTTCGACAGCGACGCCAATAGACCCGGATGGCATTGATGGCGCAGGTTGTGCGAATCTCAATGCGACGATCTTCTCTCCTGAAAGTGGCGCGAGAGTCAAGGGCGAGGTGCAGTTTAAAGGGGCTGCAAATATCCCGGGTTTTGCTTTCTATAAGCTTGAATTCAACGATTTAAAGCCGGCAAGCACCTGGCTGGCAATCTCGGCCAACAATCAAACCGTATGCGAGCAGGGATGCGACGACGAGACAGAGATATTGGGAATCTGGGATACAAGCCTGGTCCGGCCAGGTCAGTATGCGGTCCAGTTGGTCGTAACCGATACACTCGGAAACGCTCCATTCCCTTGCCAGATCCGGCTGCAGATCGTCCCATAAGTACGCAATGAGGGTCAAAGGTTACGATGATTGAGCAAATTAGTGTGCGCCAGGCAATATCAAGCGACATCCCCAGGTTAATTTCCATGGACCATGGATTCAGCACAGATCATGTCTGGCAGCTCTCATACCGCAAGCAGCCAAGTGAGATCGGCGTGATCTTCCGGGAGGTGCGATTACCGCGCCCGATGCAGGCCGTCTATCCAAGAGATCCTAAACGTTTGGCAGATGAGTGGACTCATTCGCAGGCACTACTCCTGGCGGAGGTAGAAGAGCAACCCGCTGGATACCTGGCGTTGAGTGATGGCCCTGCTGAAGCGTCCGCGTGGATAACGGACGTAGTCGTAGATCTGCGCTTCAGGAGGCAGGGGATCGCTTCGAGGCTGCTTGCTGCCGGAAAGGAGTGGTGCCGAGCCAGGGAAAGGAGACTCCTTTTCATGGAGATGCAGACAAAGAACTACCCGGCGATCTGTCTCGCTCAGAGAACCGGATTTCTATACGCGGGATATAGTGATCTGTACTACCCGGATCAGGATATTGCGCTTTTCTTCGCTGTGGAACTCGGTTGAGATCCAGCCGTAATCTTTATGTCTGATATGGTTGCACCGCTGCTCATTCTGAACCAAATCCTCACTGCTGGTAATACGAT
Source organism: Anaerolineales bacterium (assembly GCA_030668545.1). Lineage (GTDB taxonomy): Bacteria > Chloroflexota > Anaerolineae > Anaerolineales > E44-bin32 > E44-bin32. The sequence goes on from DAOUTT010000083.1 coordinate 4,148, forward strand.
TACAGCATTCTCGCTGCTGCTCTACGCGCTGACATTCAACATGCGTGAAAGGGTGGCTCGGTCCCTGGCAGTGTTGTTGGCATGTGTAACAATCGTCTATTTTGGTGATGTGCTCGTGGCCACAACCAATTCCCCTGCAGAGGCTGAGGTGTGGCTTCGTTTGCAGTGGCTGGGCATTAGTTTTGTGCCTGCTGCCTATCTGCAACTTAGTGATGCTCTCCTGGCCGCCACGGGAAGACCCTCCAGAGGCCGTCGATCGCGCCTCGTCGGATTGAGCTATCTTCTCAGCGGGTTAACACTAGCAGGAGTCGCGTTCAGCCAGTTGATCGCCGCTGAAGTTGTGATTAGCGAGTCGGTCGTCTATTTACGCCCCGGTCCACTCTTCCCGCTATTCAGCGTTTTCTTGCTCATCAACTTAATTCTTGCGGGGTATAACTTCTGGCGAGCTTACAAACGCTGCCTGACGCGCTCTAGCAAACGACGGATGCGCTACCTGTTAGCTGGCTCAATCGGTCCACTGATTGCGGCGTATCCCTGGGTGATGTTAGGGGGATCCACATTAATTTCACAAGGCGTTCTCTTCTGGGGCATTTTGATCGTCATCAACACCTTTGTTGCGGTTCAGCTGGTGTTAATGTCCTATGCTGTAGCGTACTTTGGTGTTGAGATTCCCGATCGTGTAGTAAAAGCGCGATTGTTTCAATGGATAATTCGTGGACCTTTTGTGGCATCCACTGTGCTAGCTCTCACCGTCATTGTCAATCGGCTGGCAGAGATGTTCGGATATGAAAACAGCCGTATAGTCCCCTTCACCACAGTTGCATCAATCCTCATCCTCCAATATTTGATCACGCTTGTCCGTCGTCCGGTCGAACTCTGGTTCTTTTATGGCGAGGATCGCGGTGATGTCGCTCGGCTTCAGTTATTAGAAGAGCGTTTGCTCACGAGTGGGGATCTCAAGCAATTTCTCGAATCTATCCTCAATGCGACCTGCGACCTGCTTGGGAGCGATTCGGCATTCGTTGCGATCGTTGGGGCAGAGGGTCTGGAAATGGAAGTTGCGGTTGGTTCTGATGACCCGCTGCGGGGTTCGAAGGATCTTCCACCATTGATGGTCACCGATAACCGCAAGGAGTTTGATATTTTAGGGGATGTATTCTCTTGGGATGTTTTCTGGCTAATCCCGCTTCGTCTAACTAATCCTGCTGAGGTTATTGGTTTCTTAGGTTTACACGCTCGTGGCCCCATACCTGATTTCACGCTAGAAGAAGAGGAAATTCTGAGTACACTTCTTGAGCGAGCCACGATTGCGTTGACAGAGAGGAAACTGCAGCGAGAGGTTTTCGCGATCGTCGACCGACTGGTACCGCAAGTCCAGACGATCCAAAGAATACGTGCTGAAGCGCGTTATGCTGGTTCAGACGCACTAACAGCGCCTGTAGAAGGGATTGGATCCGAAGAGGAACTAAGAGAGTTTGTGCGTGAAGCGCTTGGCCATTATTGGGGCGGGCCTCGCCTTACCAGCAGTCCGCTGCTTGGGCTGCGTGTAGTCAGGCGGGCAATGGATGAGCATGAGGGGAACCCCGTGAACGCCTTAAGAGCAACTCTTCGCCAGGCGATCGATCAGGTGCGGCCAGAAGGGGAGCGCCGATTCACGGCAGAGTGGATGCTGTACAATATTCTTGAGATGAAGTTTCTGCAGGGTAGAAAAGTAAGAGATGTCGCCATGAAATTGGCGATGTCTGAGGCGGATCTGTACCGGAAACAACGAGTCGCGATCGAGGCGGTAGCCGAAACGATAGCGAACATGGAGCGAGGCGCAGTTGCCTCAGAGGAGGTAGTGGCCCAGAAGACGGAATAGTTCTCGTTGGATGGTCTATCAACTATTCGGAATTTCGTTGGTCCTATCTGAGTAGGCGAGTGGGTAAAGGTTTTTAGCATGACACTGGATGATGTTACAAATGAGAGGAGCGAGCGCGAAGAAGCGCCAGTTCTGGATGAGTCGTGGTGGGCGGCGATTCTGGAAGAGGAAGAACATCAGGCCGACCATACCGAACCGGAAATTGAGGGCGGCTCAGACAGACGAATAATCAATCAAGGTGACCCAGAAGATTGGATCTGGGCTCGCGAACTTTATCAAGAAGATGAAGTCGTTGAACTTCCTATCGTTGGCTTCAATCGCGGTGGGCTACTCGTCGAAGCTCGAAGCCTACGAGGTTTTGTCCCACTTTCACACCTCATGGACCTTCAACCTGATCTTGAAGATGAACTGCGGCTGAAGATGCTTGAAGATCAAGTTGGTAAACAGATGGGTTTGAAAGTTATTGAGTTTGACCCCGAACGTGGACGACTTGTCCTATCTCAGCGTGCAGCACTCGCCGGACCAGGAAGGCGAGTCGAGCTCTTGACGTCTTTAAACCCAGGGGATCGAGTGCAGGGAGAAGTCACCAATATTACTCGGTTCGGTGTCTTTGTCGACTTAGGAGGCGTGGAAGGATTGATTCACGTCTCAGAGCTCTCTTGGGGGAGGGTCGGACATCCATCTGATGTCGTTGAGTGTGGCCAGGAAATAGAGGTCCAAATCATCTCCGTTGATCGGGATCAGGATCGAGTAGCCTTAAGCCTGAAAGAGCTTCTTCCGGATCCTTGGGAGAAAGTGGATGAAAAGTATTCAATCGGGCAGATTGTGGAAGGCGTTGTTACGAATGTGGTTAAATTCGGCGCCTTCATTGGCATTGAGGATGGATTGGAAGGGTTGATTCATGTCTCTGAGCTGGGCGATGGCAGCTTTCTCCACCCTCGCAACGTCCTTCATGAGGGGGAGCAAGTGAGGGTGCGAATTATCCATATCGATGCATCAGACCGTCGTTTGGGGTTAAGTCTACGCGGTGTCCCACAGACGACTTCAGGGGAATCTGAACCTGAGATTGAATCATCCGCATCCCTTTCGACGCTGTAGCCACGGATTGTCCAGCGAGTACAGGGCGTGCAGCAAAGCGCGCCCTCGTTATTTGACGATCCGCATTGAATGATATGAAAAAGAAAGAACCCAAGAACAGCTCAAGCAATAAGGAAATTCCAGAAGATCGAGCAGGGCCGGAATCACGTCTGTTGCTCGAAACACTCATGGATTCGATGGGCGATATAGTCGCAGTTGCTCTTATTGCAGTTGCGATAATTATCCTGCTTGGTCTCTTCGGCCTCACTCGTGGTGGTTTGATCGACCCGCTTATTGAGCTTTTACGAATGGGATTGGGTTATGGGGCTTTTCTGGCTCCGATCCTTCTTGGTATTCCTGTCTACTTTTCTATCCGGAAACGCCGTGGTGATTGGGTCCAGGTACCCTGGCTTCGAGTCGTTTCGTTGGAAATCGCTCTCTTCGCTGCCCTGGCTCTAATGTCGACTTTCAGCGGTATGGGGCTAGCCGAGGCGGAAGCAGGCTCTGGCGGGGGCATTGTGGGTTGGGGGCTTGCCCGGCTTATAGGTGACATTTTTGGCGGCTTTGGTCGGGTTCTTGTGCTAGGTTTGATCTTTCTCATTTCTCTGTTTCTTGGGGTGGGGGATTTCCTCAAGCGGACGATCGATGGTTTAGGGTCTTCTACAATTGGCAGCACCCCGCCTCTGACGGAGAGAGGAAATTTCGCTGAGACAGAATGCTCGAAGGGACAGAAAGATTCCCAAAAACCAGTGAAAGCCCAATCTGCTCGCAGGCTCCCACGGGAATTCCGGAAGAACTTCCAGGTTGCGCAAACCACGGATGAAAAACCAAACCAACCCACAAAACGTGATCCACGGCTGCCAACGCTGGATATTCTCGAGCCTGAGAAAAAAGGCGCCGTTACGTCAAGGGAGATTAACCTTGCTGCAGGCCTGATCGAAAAAGCGTTGGCCGATTTCGGCTTACC
>DAOUTT010000153.1 GCA_030668545.1 Anaerolineales bacterium
CAGCACTTTTCGTGTTATTCGCATCGAAGTGGGGCTAGATTTGTTCAGTCTATGAAGATGGGCCTGCCGAAAATCGGGGAAAGGTGCGCTAGGTATGAGTGTTAACGTTTTTTAATTTAACCTGTCGGTTCCCCAGACTTTTTCTCCCGGCGAGAGTTTATATATTCAACGACCATCGGCAGCACAGATATCAAGATGATTACGATGATGACAATCTCAAAGTTCTCTTTTACAACAGGGATATTGCCGACGAAATAGCCACCGAAAATAAAAAGGGAGGTCCAAAGGAAAGCGCCGAAAATATTGTAGAAAATGAAATTCCGATATTCCATTGTGCCCACCCCGGCGACGAATGGCGCAAACGTGCGGACGATGGGGATAAAACGAGCCAGTACGATGGTCTTTCCGCCATGTTTCTCATAGAATCTTTGGGTCTTTTCAAGATGCTCTCGATTCAAAAAGCGGCGCTCCTTTTCAAAAGCGCGCTCACCAACCACGCTCCCAATCCAATAATTGATGGTATCCCCTAGTACGGCCGCTCCAAAGAGAAGGAAAAAGAGGAGAATAGGGTCGAGTGAGCCCAGGGCGGCAAAAGTGCCAGCGGCAAACAGCAAGGAATCTCCTGGCAGGAAGGGAGTCACAACAAACCCTGTTTCCATAAAAATGATCAAAAATAGGATGGCATAGGTCCAGCCGCCATAATTGCGGATGATCTCACCAAGATGTACGTCCAGGTGAAGAAAAAAATCAAGCAGGGTTAGTAGAAAATCCATTAACAACCTCTTTACAGACGATAGGTTTCAGGTGTTAGATAATGTCTGAATTCAACAAATAAATGCCGTGATAAATAGTTTCTCTCGATCGATATTTGATTGTTGGATGTTAACATGAGTATCAGGTTTTTTTCGTCAGATTGCACAAACGACAAGTATAACAGCCCAGGTCCTCAGTTGGGCGAGCAATCATCACGCAGCGCAAACCGTCACTAAATTCCCCCCTTTCTATCTAAATTGACTTTCCGTCTATTGACAAATAGTCATTAGATGGGTAAACTGTTAATTAATGAAAAGAAGGGATGCACGTGATGGGCGATCAAGAGGACGCGGCCGGGGCAGAAAGCGGCGGCGGGTTCTGCAATTCCTGCAGCCCTGTCTGCTGCTTCTACTGCAGCGAGGCGAGGCGCACGGCTATGCACTGTTGGATGAGTTGGAACGATTTGGCTTCGATCGTGAAAGGGTAGACCCGACTCTGGTCTACCGTGCTCTGCGAGAGATGGAAGAAGCGGGATGGATCCAATCAAGCTGGGATGAAGAGAGTCAAGGGCCGCGGCGCCGTGTCTATGCCCTTCATGAAGAGGGCAAACGACAACTCACATTATGGATTGAAGACTTACGAAAGACTCGCGGGGAAATCGACCGTCTCTTGAGTGAATATAAAGGTCAGGAAGATATGCGTGAACCATGATGCAACCTGAGAATCGGATCATGGCGTCCACACTAAAGGCGGCGTTTCGTACCATGATATTCGGAGGATAGAAATGAAACTGGCAATCACGGGGGGAACCCCACAATTTGAAACGCAACTTGAACGTCGTTTTGGGCGCTGTGCCTACTTTATTATTGTGGACACTGAAACCCGAGCGTGGGAGTCCTTTACAAACCCGGCAGCAGATGCCAGAGGAGGAGCGGGCACTCAAGCAGCTCAGTTCCTTGCAAACCAGGGCGTTGAGGCTGTTGTCAGTGGGGATTTCGGGCCCAATGCTTTCACTGCTCTAGATGCGGCGAGCATCCAAATGTATTCGGCCCAAGAAGGGCAGGCTGAGACGCTGGTAGACGATTTCCTGGCCGAGCGCCTCGAGAGGGTCACCGGCAGCACTGGACCAGCGCACCATGGAGGAGGACGGTCACAAGGTGGTCGCCGGCGATGATCCTCACGGTTGCCAGTGGAAAAGGTGGCACCGGCAAGACGACCGTGGCTACAAGCCTGGCTCTTGCGATTACGGACATCTCACCGGTGCTCCTTGATTGCGACGTCGAGGCTCCAAACGCACACATATTCCTGCAGCCGCAATTTGATCAACGCAGGGAAATTGGGCTGCCTATTCCCGAAGTAGACGCGGTCCGCTGCACAGGCTGCGGTCGATGCGCTGAGGTCTGCCAATACCACGCGATCGTGGTGATGGGGGGAAAGGTACTCGTATTTCCTGAGTTGTGTCATGGCTGTGGCAGCTGCACCCTCCAGTGTCCGGAGGGGGCCATTGAAGAAGTCCCGAATGTGCTGGGGGTGTTAGAAGCAGGACCGGCAAAAGACGGGATCTACTTCGCTCAAGGCGTTCTAAATGTTGGTGAGCCGATGGCCGTGCCGGTCATCCGCGAACTTAAGCGATGGCGACCGTTTCCGGAAGGACGCACAATCATCCGTGATGCTCCGCCGGGCAATTCATGTCCGGTCGTTGAAACGATCCAGGGAGCAGATTTCGTACTCCTGGTGACCGAGCCGACCCCCTTCGGTTTACACGATTTGAGATTGGCTATTCAGCTTACGCGTGAGCTCGGCATCCCCGCAGGTGTGTTGGTAAACCGCGATGGGGTTGGAGATGATGGTGTAGAAGAATTTTGCCGCAAAGAAGGAATACCCATCCTGATGCGAATCCCGCTGGACCAACGTATTGGTAAAGCCGTCGCGCGCGGGGAGGCGCTTGTCGAGGCGTTCCCGGAATACCTCCCCCAGTTTCGCGAACTGTATACTCAAATTCAATCCTTGATCGACAGTCGCCAGGATGCAGCCCTCCCGCAAGCGATGGGAACCCGCCCTTCCAACGATGCGAAAGCGGGGTGGTCATGAAGCAGCTTGTGATTTTAAGTGGTAAGGGAGGCACGGGGAAAACCAGCGTTGCCGCTGCCCTCGCACATTTGGCTGCCGAAGGGACACAAAAGATTTCAATCGTGCTCGCAGACGCTGACGTGGATGCCGCCAATCTGGAGTTGGTATTAGCTCCACGCAAGATTGCACAGGAAGATTTCTGGGGAGGGAAAGTAGCGGCGATCGACCAGGCAGTATGCAGTGGGTGCGGTGAGTGTGTGGATGTCTGCCGCTTCGAAGCCATCCACGAAACCGATGGCGTCTACAAGATAGATCCGATTGCTTGTGAGGGTTGTGCCGCCTGCGTATACGTTTGTCCGGATGAAGCAATCTCGCTGACGGATCAGATCGCAGGAGAGTGGTACCGATCAGAGAGCCGTTACGGGCCGTTGTTCCACGCTGCATTGCATCCGGCTCAGGAGAACTCCGGGAAATTGGTGACGCTGATAAAACAGCACGCCAAACTGCTGGCGCTGGATGACGCCTATGATTTGGTGATCGTGGATGGGCCGCCAGGCATTGGCTGTCCGGTCATCTCGGCCGCTTCCGGGGCGGATTTGGCATTAATCGTCGCCGAACCGTCGGTGGCTGGTGTACACGACATGCGACGGATTTTGCAGACGACGGAACACTTTGGCGTACAGTCGATCGTTTGTATAAACAAGGCGGATTTATACGCAGAGGGTGCAACGGAGATCGAGACCTATTGTCACGAACACGGGATCGAGGTGATTGGGTCGATCCCGTACGATTTGAATGTGACTAGGGCTATGGCAAACGGTGATCCAGTGACAGCCTATGAGGCAGATGGAGATGCCAGCCTGGCGCTGCGAGAAATCTGGAAGCGGGTGGTTTCTGTATTAAGGGAGCTGGAGGGATGAACGAGAAAGCCCCTTCTCCATTGCAGGAGGAAGTCATTGCTCGCCTGCAAGAGGTCATCGATCCCGAGACGAACGTTGACGTGATGCGGATGAGATTGATCGAAAATCTCACTGTCGACTGTGAAGGGAAGGTTAGTTATACCTTTCGACCTTCGTCACCGCTCTGCCCACTCGCTGTTTCCCTGGCCACCCGGATAAAGCAGGCTGTCGCTGAAGTCCCAGGTGTCACCGATCAAGAAATCTTAATAGAAGGCTACATCGCAGCCGAGGAATTAACCGTACTTATCAATCAGGAGGTATAAAAAAATGAGAATTGCCATTTCAGTTGAAGATAACAATGGGTTTGACAGTGTGGTCAGCCACCATTTTGGCCGCTGCCGATATTTTGTACTAGCGGATGTAGAAGGAGAGGAAGTACAGGAGATCCAGGTGATCGAAAATCCTTTCTTCGCGGGACATGAACCGGGAATGGTGCCTGAATTCATACACAACCAGGGAGCTGATGTGATGATCAGCGGTGGAATGGGTCGCAGAGCGATCGACTTTTTCCAGCAATATGGAATTAAGCCGGCAACTGGCGGTTCCGGAACTGTGCAGCTGGTGTTAAATAAGTACCTCGGAGGCGGCATGACCCTGGCTGAGCCCTGCCGGGAGAGTATTAAGCACGCTCACGAGGGCGGTCATCACGATTAAGAAGGGAAGAATTGAGTACGTCGAGAGTGGAGAAACTCTATTTAGCTGGAGATAGCAGGAGGCGTAACTATGTTTCGAGGTCGAGGAAGAGGTCAAGGGAGGGGCGGCGGACAAGGACGAAAAGACGGGTCTGGTCGTATGGGGGGAGCCGATGCAGCCGGTCCTGATGGGGAATGCGTCTGCCCGAAATGTGGACATAAAGTACAGCATGTAGCCGGGCAGCCTTGCTACGAGAAGAAGTGCCCTGAGTGCGGCGAGGCGATGATGCGCGCCTGATGGAGGCCATGTATTGACCATTAAGACCTAATCCCTTTGGAAGGTTCTTAAAAGCGAACCATCGGAACCGCAAAGAGTGTTGCCCATGTGCAGAGAGAACAAGATGACGGGAGAGATGTCATGGTCGAGGACGAACGAATGTTGGCAGGGGAAAGGATCGGTGTGTTTGGAAAGGGGGGATCGGGAAAAACAACTACATCGGTCTTGATGGCCAAGGTTCTGCGGAAGCGGGGGTATGAGGTCTGTGTCCTCGATGCTGATTCCACAAATATAGGTCTGCATAAAGTTCTGGGAATTGACCATCCGCCTGACTCCTTGATTGATTACTTCGGGGGAATGGTTTTCAGTGGGGGGATGGTAAGTTGCCCGGTGGACGATCCTACGCCGCTAATTGGTGCGGAGGTTTCGCTGGATCAACTATCTACCAGGTTCTACTCAAAAACTCCTGAGGGGATCACCTACCTATCTGCCGGGAAGATTGCGGGTATGGGGCCGGGCGCAGGCTGCGATGGTCCGATCAACAAAATCGCCAGGGATTTCAGGTTGCTGACGGATCGAAAATCCCTGGTTACATTAGTGGATTTCAAGGCGGGTTTTGAGGATTCCGCCAGGGGAGCCATAACCAGTCTGGATTGGGTAGTTGTTGTTGTTGATCCCACCAGTGCTTCGATCCAGATGGCGATCCACATGAAGGAAATGGTGGAAAAGCTCAAAGCTGGCCAATTACCGGCGACGAGTCATCTTGAAAGTCCGGAATTTGTGGAGATTGCGCAAAAGATTTTCAGGGAAGCAGAAGTTAAAGGTGTGCTGATAATATTGAATCGCATCAGGGATGATGAGATGGAGAGCTATCTTCGCGAGAGACTCTCTGATGGTGGGATAGAGCCTGTTGGGGTCATTCACGAAGATCCTGCGTTGACCATCTCTTGTCTCAAGGGAACACCTTTAAAGGGGGTAAAGTTAATGAGTGAAGCGGAAAGTATTATCCGCGAGCTAGAAATCTCCAAGAAGCACCTCGCTTTTTAGAATCAGTGATTGGCTCAGAAGGAAGGGCATATGTGTCAAGCGAAAATCATATTAATGCGTGACGACCATCAAGA
>DAOUTT010000071.1 GCA_030668545.1 Anaerolineales bacterium
CCGACCTTCTTCCACAGGATCTCTGGCAGGTTCCCGTCCTCATCGGTGCACATCAAAACCAGCCCGGGCTATTAAGCCAAAGAGGCAGGCTTGTGCTCTACCATCTCAGCGAAGAACCGCCCGACTTGATCGCCGACACTGCAGCTCCCTCTACACCACTCAATCTCAAGCTGGGAGGCGTGACACTGTTGGGCATCGATCTCGATCCCGAATCGGTTGAGAGCGGAGGAAGAATTCACCTCACGCTGTACTGGAATATCTCGAAACCTGACCGATATGGCGTCGAACTCTCGCTCGGCGATTCCATCCTCGAAGCACATGAGCTCGGTTTTGGCAATTTAGCTCGTTACCATAAAGAAGTTGGTATTTCCAAAGACAGCGTGATTGTCGAGGATTACTGGTTGGTTATACCCTCGACAACACCAGCCGGAATACATGATCTGAATGTTCGTCTGCTGATCGGTGGGGAGAAAGCTCCGATCGCTGAGATTCTCGTCCTCGATGAAGAAAAGGATATGGAACGATGGTTAAAAATCGCTGGGGAATCATAATCGGCGGCGCAATATTAATCGTGATGCTTATGCTGGGCTCATTTTCCATCGGGGTTTATCTTGGCCGCCTGGGAACGAATCAAGAAGCTCCCAGGAATGATGCGGCAGCACCGCCGCCCATCCCTCCTCAGAATCCGCTCCAAGAGAAGGTCGGGGAGGAATTCCAGATCAACAACCCGGACCTGGTCGGACGTCTTAGGTTCGTTGGCAAGGACGGAATACAGCTCATTACAGAGCAAGGGAACAAATTCGTAATTGTTGACGAAGATACACGCGTGTGGAATTGGAGTGGCGAAACGCTTCAGGTACGCGATCTTGGGCGTTACGATATTCTCGCAGTATACGGCGACTTCATACAGGACGACGGCCGGCAGCTTCGTGCCGAACTCATCGTCCGCCTCCCCCCTCGCCAGCCAAATAACCCTTGATATCCAGGTTCACCTTTTAGGGAGTCGAAAGCGGACCAATAGCAGTATTACGAGTTTTTTAAATATAGATCCCCAATTGTAGAGCATGACCGCATCGGTTCACCATCGAGGGGATCTTAGATTAGCGGCAAGAGAATTCGCAAACCGAACCCGATCACCACCAGGAACCCCAGGATGCTCGCCGCCATTTGAAATCGGGGCGGCAACCGTTCGTGTCCGAGAGACCCCAATCCGGCCAACAAGGTCTGCCATGAGAGGGACGCTAGACCTGCCCCGATCAGAAACGCCGCATGCTCCGCAACCGAACCTAAATTCTTTGCGCCGCCGCCGAGGATCAAGGCTGAAAAATATATGATCGTCAGGGGATTAATTAACGTCAGGCCCAAGAACTGGACGAATACTTTGCCGCTCCCATTTAAGCCTGCGCTATCTGCCTCAGGTGTTTCCGAAGGTCTGATCGACCGCGTCAGCCCATACAAACCAACCGCCAAAAGCACTCCGCCGCTGATGACTTGAACCTGCACTGCGAATGGGGAGATGATTAGGACCAGAGCGCCCCCGGCAACCACGGCCAGCGCTGCGTACAAAAAATCCGCAAATGCCGCCCCGGCACCGGCCATGAAACCAACACGAAAACCGCGCCGCAGACTCACATCGAGAATAAGTACCGCAATGGCGCCAACGGGAATGGCGATTCCGTAACCCGCCAGAACACCTTCAAAAAATGCTGCCATGAGTGCCCTCAATTACTCTGGTAAGTGTCGGCTCTCACCTTCGAGCGCAGAAACATGAGCACAAACCCCTTTTCAAAATCGCCAATCTTGCCTTGGTCCCTGACACTTCAGGATCAGCCATCTGGGAGTGCTTGGATACATTCCCCATCTCGGTCTTCTTTCAATTACGAAGGTGCCGCAGCACCATCAGCGATGACTCCGCTCAGGTCATATTCGAGCGCGCCCGTGATGCGAACCTGGACCATCTCTCCAGCGCGTATCTCTTCCTCCACAATGACCATGCCGTCGATTTCAGGCGCGTCTCGATAGGAGCGCCCCAAGGAAATCCCGTCTCCGCACCCTTCGATCAGAACCGGCAGCGATCCGCCCAGGAAGGTCTGGTTCCGCTCGAGGGAAATTCCCTGCTGAAGAGTCATCAATCGGTCCCGCCGCTCCTCTTTAACAACCATTGGGATAGGATCGCCAAGGGATTCACCTGCCGTCCCCGATTCAGGAGAATAAGAAAAGACACCCACGCGGTCGAAGCGGATCTCCTGAATGAAGTCCAACAACCTTCCGAAAGCCTGCTCTGTTTCACCCGGGTAACCCACGATGAACGTCGTCCGCAGAGCGATCTCAGGCATCGCCCCCCGCATCTTCTCAATCGTCCGATGCACCCAGTCGATGTTCGCCGGTCGGCGCATATCACGCAACACATTCGGATCGGCATGCTGCAACGGCATGTCCAAATAGGGCAAGATTTGTTCGTTCTTCTCCATTACTTCGATCAAACGATCCGTCACGTATCCCGGGTAAGCATACATCACGCGGATCCAATCCAAAGCAGGAGTTTCAACGACGAGTTTCTCCAACAGCTTCGCTAGACCATCTTTCACGCCAAGGTCATGACCATAGTCGGTCGTATCTTGTGCGATCAGAATCACCTCTCGCACCCCCGACTCCTGCAGCCGGCGGGCTTCCCCCAGGATCGCCTGCTCTGGGCGGCTTATTGCGGGTCCTTTGATCAATGGGATAGCACAGAAAGCACAGGGCCGGCGGCAGCCATCGGCAATTTTCAAATATGCGCTGGCACCGCTCACCGCTACCCGATCCACCCCGTGCTCTTCCTTGCCTACCGCCGGCGTCTCCGGGAGATGGTAGAGCGGCTCCTGGTGGCGCCGCTCACGCAAGCTCTGCACGACCTGAACGATATCCATCCAGCGTCGAGTGCCCAATACGCCATCGATTCCTGGCACTTGCTCAACAACAGTCGAACCATAGCGTTGCGTCAGACAACCAGCGGCGATGAGTAATTGGCCTTCTCTCTTCCCCTGTGCGAGCTCACGTAATACAGCCAGCGATTCTTCCTTCGCCGGTCCGATAAAACCGCAGGTGTTGACAATCAGAACATCGGCATCCTCTGGTCGCTCACTACCATGAAAGCCCACGCGCCCTAACAGCGTGGACATCGACTCGGAGTCAACTGTGTTCTTCGCACAGCCAAGGGAAACCAGGTGAAAGCGCGTTGCTGCCATTGACTGTTTAAGTTACGTCCCAGGAATACTGGGGGTAGGGGTTGCGGTTTCGGTCATTACTGGAGAAGCGGTGGGCGTCAGAGTCTGAGTGGGGGTTGGTGTTTGTCCGCCGCGCGGGGTCCAAACGCGTATAACCACCTGACCAATGTATCCCATGAGACCCTGGTTTTGTCCATTGAAGATCACGCGGATGCCGCCGCCGTTTCCCGTGAATAATTCCACACGCTCCTCACCGAGGTAATCAGATTGTTCACCGGCACGCATCCGGCCCCTGAAGGCTTCTTTGCCATCCACAAGCACCTGCACCCAGGATTCCCTCTCGGCAATGACCTGTAGATTTACTGTATCAAGAACATTCAGGATCAACGTCGGTGTCGCCGTGGGCTCCTCGGTTGTCAGTTGTGTCAGATCCGCAAGCGCAGAAACTGCGGGAGAGGGTGTGTATGTTGCGGTAGGCTGTGAGATCGCATCCGCTGAACTTTCCACTGCAGCGGCGTCCTCCCCGCTGCTGATGCTGGTAAATAGTTTTCGCCCACCCCATCCAAGGACAACAATCACACCAAGCGTTATGGTGGCGATGACGAAAATATCTGTAGAAAACCAACTCGGCATTCGGGTTTGGCGTTTAGTCTTTTTATTATCGGCAGGCTTGCTGCTTCCCCTCGCCACGAGTGATCGCCGGCGCTTTGGCTGCTTGCTCTCATCGTATTGTCGCAGGAGTGCTTCGGGGTCTATGCCGAGGAATTCAGCATAGTTATGCAAAAAACCGCGTGCCTGAGTTGCAGACGGGAGCGAGTCAAACTCACCTCGCTCAAGCGCCCCCAGAAGAGATGAGCGGATGCGAATAGTGCGCTCGGCTTCCTCAAGCGTAAGTCCTAGCCGCTCGCGCGTTTCTCGTAGTGTGCGACCAATTTCTTCCATATCAGATACTAGGTACAAAAAACCGCCGACGCACTTCACTTGGAAATACGCCGGCGGATAGGTACTCTAGAACTTAGTTTTCCTCTTGACTCTCTTCGTCTGACTCCCCTTCGTCAGACTCTACGGTGGCTTCAGCCTGCACTTCAGCCGGTTCCGTCTCTTCCTGAGCGGTCTCATCCGCTGCTTGTGCCACTACTTCTGCTTCAGCATCCTCTACGGAGGCTTCAGCTTGCACTTCGGCCGGTTCCGTATCTTCCTGAACGGTCTCATCCGCTGCTCGTGCTGCCGCTTCAGCTTCGGCATCCTCCGCCTCAAGCTCCGCCTGCAGATCCGTAAATTGTCCTGCCCCTTCTAATTCTATATCGAGGGCTTCTTCGATCTCATAAGCTGATTCGGGCGGCTCACCCTCTCTATGTACGACGACGGTGATTTCGGGGATCAGGTCTATCGTCAGACGAACTTTGACCTCATGCACGCCGAGCGTTTTGATCGGCTGTGCCTCGATCTGCCGGCGATCAATAACAGCTGCTGTCTCCTGTTCGATGCCCTCGACAATCATCGCCGAAGTTATCGAACCGTAAAGCCTTCCTGTCTCGCCGGCTTTGACCCCAAAATTCAGGGTCAATTCGTTAAGCTGCTCGGCAATCGAGCCCATCTCAATATTGAGCCGGTTGCGTTCCTTCTCAGCCTGCCCACGGATGCGCTCGGTCTGCTTGAGCATACCCGGTATTGCGAGCGCCGCCAGACCTTGCGGTAGGAGGAAATTCCTCCCATAGCCGTCCGCGACCTTCTTCACATCACCGGCACGTCCTAGTTTGTAAACGTCCTTCAATAGTAATACTTTCATCTCTCATCAAGCCCTTTCCTCAAAATTCGAGCGCCGCATGCGGCGCTCGGGGCGAAGGGTACAACGCCCAGTGCAGAACATTGTACCAGAGCCAATCCCCTCGGTCAAAGGAATAATTTCCCCAGTAATCGGGGCACTTCGCAGTGGGCAGGCTGTCAGGTAGCTTAAATAATCTTCACCAACGGCCCTGGCACAGTAATTCCATCAGCTTAGGCTCAGGGAGTCGGGCGGTTTTTCTCCATCACGATCGCATCTTCTCTATTACGATAATACCGTTGCCAGCGGTCTACTTCAGCGTAGCCGGCTTTGAGATACAAATCATAAGCTCCACGGTTCGATTCTCGTAAAGAGAGTCGCATCCGTGAGGTGCCCAGACCAGCTTCACATTCCTGGAGCAGGCATCTCGCGATGCCCCTTCTCCGAAACGCCGGGGCAACGGCGAGCGTCGCCACCCAACCCAGGTCTTTCTGCCGCCGCCGATCACCGACGATGAAACCTACGATTTCTTCATCCACTTCGGCGACGTAACGCACCGTTTCCGGGAAGATCAACGCAGCCAACACGTCAATCCACGGCCAGGCATCACTCCGAAAACAGCGCTTCTCCAGACGATAGATGGGGAGAAAATCGCGCCACGTCGCCACTCGGATGTCAGGGCTTAGCTCGGCTTTCGAGCTTTCTCTTGCACCCAGGAGCTACTTACTACCCTTCGTAAAGTTTTCCAGCATGCTCGTGAACTCCATCGGGAAGATGAACTTGGTGGCGGGGCTCGCGCCCATATCCTTAAGCGTCTCAAAATACTGCAAGGTCATCGTCTTCTGATCAACTTTCTTGGCGGCGACGAATATCTTTTCTAGAGCCGCTGAATAGCCCTCTGCCCGCAGCAATTGAGCCTCACGATCACCCTCAGCGCGCAGGATGTTCGCCTGCCTGTCACCGTCCGCTCTTAGGATGGCGGCCTGCTTCTCACCATCAGCGATGTTAACAGCCGCTTCCCTCTGACCCGTGGACTCGGTAACGACCGCACGCCGGATACGCTCGGCCGTCATCTGGCGGGTCATCGCCTCCTCAATTTCAGCCGGCGGAACGATCTCGCGGATCTCGACGTTGGTCACCTTCACGCCCCAGCGCTCCGTCACCTCATCTAACTTCACCCGCATCACCTGGTTGATGTGGTCGCGATTGGACAGGATTTCATCAAGCATGATCGAACCGATTACAGAACGCAGCGTTGTTGTCGCCATACCCTCTGCCGCTTTTTCAAAGTTACCCACCTGGATCGTACTCTGCATTGCGTCGACGACTTTGTAGTACCAGATGAAGTCGACGGCGATGGAGGCGTTATCCTTTGTGATCGAAGTCTGGTGCGGGATTTCACGCACCTGCTCGCGTAGATCGACCCTGATGGCTCGCTCAATGAACGGGATCAGGAACACGAGACCCGGGCCACGTTCGCCCACGCAGCGCCCGAGGCGAAATACCACCAGGCGTTCAAACTCCTGAGCGATGCGGATTGCGCTGGCAATAATTGCCAACCCAACCAATCCGATTGCACCAACTAAACAAGCTACAAACCAAGTATTTTCCATTATCGTAATCTCCTTGAATAGGATGATGCCTATTCTGCTTCTTCTTGAATTTCCACCAAGAGCATCAAGCCCTCACGATCGACGACCTTAACTCTCTTGCCCGCTTTTACGCGTTCCTCCGACCTCGCCGTCCACAACTCACCCAATGCGTATACCGATCCGACTGGATTGAGTTCCGTTCGAACTTCGGCGATTTCTCCGACTACTCTATCAGGATCCATCGTCGGTCTTGCTCGCTGCGCGTTGATCGCGCTGCGAATCGCCCACCAGAAGTATCCCAACGTGAGCAGAGAAACGCTCAAGGCGATCAATGGGTGAACTGCCACTCCACCTCCCGCCGGTTGAAAGAGAAAGACAGAGCCCACGCTTAGAGCCAGCGCAGATAAGGACAGCCAGATCTCCGGGCGAGGCAAACGGAGCGAGGCGATAAACAACACGCCTCCAAGCACGAGAACGATCAGCGCCCATGCGTTAAACGGCACGTAGATCGTTCCCAACGCTACCCCTCCCAGCGCGGCGAGAGCAAGGAGTTCCAGAGCTCCCGTGCCCGGGTTTACAACCGCCAGCGCCGTCAACCATATTCCGGCAACCAATAATAAATAGAGCAGACTTGGAAACAGTGGTGAATCGATGATTGTCATCTACCTTCACCTCCTCTCGATTGAATTATTAATAGAGTACAAGGAGAAGCCGGTTAGACCACTCCGCTTTAGCGGACATTCAGCCGACATTCACCCCATCTAATTGTGCACTATAACATGTGTTACCTCAAGGACATTCCACCAGGAGATTTAAATCTTGTCTGCGGCGATGGTATCATTGCCATCATCGTTGGGAGCAGCCACGATTTCATACCCTCTCTTCTTTACCGCTGGTGTTGCTGCAGGCATGCTCTGGCTGATTGCAGTCGAAACAGAGCCGGATCTCGCCCCTCGGCAACGCTTAACTAACGACCCGGTCATCGCCGGGGTGGTCATGCTCGCTACGGGCCTATTCATGGCCAGGTTGACCTTCATCCTCCTGCATGGCAGTTACTATTTTTCCCACCCACTCGAGATCTTTTACATCTGGCAGGGTGGTTTGAGTGGGATCGGAGGGTTCGCCGGCGCGTTGATTGGGCTGGGCATTTACGCGAGAGTAAGGGGCGAATCGTTCACCGCCTACGCTGACGCCCTCGCAATCCCGGGCGCAATCATCGCCTCGAGCTGCTGGCTTGGATGCTGGATGGATGGGTGCGCCTATGGCATCCCCCTTGAAAGCCAATTCCCGCTGCTCACAGGGTTCGACATGTTTAACAGTGAGACCCTGCGCTGGCCCACGCAAGCCACCGGGGCGATATTCAGCTTACTAAGCGTCGGGGTTCTGATTACCCTCAAAGGCCGGCTCCCGCAAGGGATACTCGGGATGGTAAGTTTAACCTCGATAGCTCTCGGGGTCTTTATGGTAAGTTTATTTAGGAGCGATCCGATCCTCCTTATCGCTGGCTTCCGGATCGATACAATGGCCGCCCTGGGACTAGCGCTTCTCGGGATCGGTGGGATATTGATAGTTAAACGAAATCAATAGCCGTTCTTTCCAACTCGAAACGTGGTTGACTTTGCCTCGATAGGAACGGAAATGCCTGATGCAACCTGGAAAGGATCAGATGGATCGATGCAAAAAAAAGAGTTATCCCTGATTATCGACACCGATATGGTCCGGAAGACTCTTGTAGATTTCATCCGCAACGAGCTCAACCACGCCGGTTTTTCACGCGCAGTCGTCGGCGTTTCCGGTGGGGTCGACTCCGCGCTCACCTGTTTCCTTTCAGCAGAAGCATTGGGTCCAGAGAACGTTCTCGCAATCTTTATGCCCTATGAAACGACCAGCGCGGATTCCCGCGACCATGCCGCGCTGGTGATCGAAGCTACGGGAGCCCGGGCGCAAACCGTGGATATTACCGCGATGACAGCCCCGGTCTTCGATCGGTTCCCGGAGGCAAACAAAATCCGGCGGGGAAACGTGATGGCCCGGATGCGGATGATCGTCCTCTACGATCAGTCAGCTGCGTTTAACGGCCTTGTCATTGGCACAGGGAACAAGACGGAAAGCCTGCTCGGCTATACTACGCTCTATGGCGACAGCGCCTGCGCGATAAACCCCCTTTGAGATCTCTACAAAACACATATCCTGCAGCTTGCACGCGCAGTCGGCGTCCCTGAGCCGATCGTCAATAACCCACCCTCCGCCGATCTTTGGGATGGTCAAACAGACGAAGATGAACTGGGGTTTACCTACGCCGAAGTTGACCGCCTGCTTCTACTTCTAATCGATC
>DAOUTT010000254.1 GCA_030668545.1 Anaerolineales bacterium
AACAGTCGATTTTTTTAGAGCTTATTCAGCGCTGGTTAAAGGGCTTGGATGAGCAGCTCGGTCAAATAGATGAGTCAACTGAGGATGTCAAAGAGGGGTTGCTCTCCATGGGCGAGATCATAGGGCAGGTACTCGATGTTGGCGGCCCACAACTCCCGATCTTCCTTGAATTTTGGAGCAGGGCTATTCGCGACCCTGATGTTTGGGATGCTACGGTCGAGCCGTTTCAACGTTACCGTGATTTCTTTGCCGCCCTGGTTCAGCGGGGGATAGATGAGGGGAGTCTAAGAGATCTTTCCCCTCACTATACAGCCCGCGTCCTCATTGCTCTAGCGGTGGGAATGCTCGTTCAAGGTCTTCTGGATCAAGGTGGAGAGGACTGGCAGGACATAACCCAGGAAGCGCTGGAACTCTTGCTTCATGGAATAGCTACGAGGTAAAAAATGAACGTACTTCTTACTGGAGCTTTTGGGAATATTGGCCAGAGCGCGTTGGATGAGCTCCTGAGGCGCGGGCACAAGGTTGTTTGTTTTGACCTTAAGACGAAAGCGAATGAGCGTGTCGCTAGATCGTATGAGAAGAGAGCGCAGATCTTCTGGGGGGATTTACGCCGACCAGAGGATCTAATGGAGGCATTACGAGATATTCAAGTCGTTGTCCATTTGGCATTCGTGATTCCCACCCTTTCCGCGACCGGAGTCAGCAGCGAGAAAGAGCCCGAATGGGCACGGGAGATTAATGTTGGTGGTACGAAGAACTTGCTTGATGCCATGAAACAACAAACACAACCCCCTAAGATCCTATTCTCTTCATCGCTCCATATCTATGGCAAGACCCAGCATTTGCCGCCGCCGCGGACAATATTTGATACTCCACATCCCATCGAACACTATGCAAAACACAAGGTCGAATGCGAGGAGATGATCCGGAGCTCGGGATTAACTTGGGCAATCTACCGATTGGGCGCATCCCTTCCAGTACGCCTTGTGATGGACCCGGCGATGTTTGATGTCCCGCTGAACAATCGCATTGAATTCGTCCATAGAAGAGATGTGGGTTTAGCGATTGCGAACGGGTTGGATGCGGATGAAATCTGGGAAAAAATCTGGCATATCGGCGGCGGATCCAACTGTCAGCTCTATCAGCGCGAGCTGGTGGAAGGGGTGATGGAAGCTACCGGGATTGGAATGCTGCCAGAAGACGCCTTCACCGATGAACCGTACCCCGTCGATTGGTTAGATACCGAGGAAAGTCAGAGGGTATTGAAATTTCAACGGCTGACATTGGCGGATTATATCGAGGATGTAAAAGAGAGTATTGGCTTTCGTCGCTTCTTTATTCGTCTCTTCCGACCGGTAATCCGCGCCTGGATTCTGAGTAAATCACGAGTGCAAACCTGAAGGGCATCATGATTGAAACGAGAAAATCTGAAGGAATCGCAGTTGTTACCGGCGCTTCAAGCGGGATAGGTGAAGCGGCAGCGCTGCAACTCTCCGCTGAGGGTTTCCATCTGGTTTTGATCGCTCGCCGCCGGGACCGCCTGGAGAAGCTTCAGTTTAAAATCCGGGAATCTGGTGGACCAGCGGATATCATCTGTTCAGATCTAAGCCAGGAAGGATCTTATTCGGCCATCGCTGATCAGGTGAAGAATATTGGATCCCCGATCGATGTCTTGCTCAACAATGCCGGATTCGGCTGGTATGGATTTGGGGAGGAGATGCCGTGGAGTGTGGCCAGAAGTATGCTCGCGGTTAACGTGCAAGCAGTTACGGGGCTTACACTTCAATTATTACCGGAGATGAAAAGAATTAATCGCGGGCATATCATCAATGTCGGCTCGATTGTTGCCAGTATTCCCAGCCAGGGAGTGGCGCTCTATGGAGCAACCAAAGCGTTTCTAGATGGCTTTACAACTTCACTTTATCGAGAACTCGTGAACACAGGAGTTAATGTGAGCGTGGTCCGAACAGGAGCGGTCAGGACGCCTTTCTTTAATAAGGTGGCTGCACACTCCGGGAGTGGTGTTATTCCGTTTCAGCGTCTTGCAGTTCAGCCAGAGACGGTAGCCCGACGAATTGTGGAGCTTTTAAAGAAACCCAGGCGGGTGATTTACGTGCCACGTTTGCTATGGGTGGTCCCCTGGATTGAAATGTACTTTGGTTGGTTTATCGATCGTCTTGGACCACGTCTTCTGCGCTCCTCTCGATTTTGATCGCGAATGACCCGGGCAGAATTATTTGCCCGGAAGGTTATCGCGGAATCGATTCTATGGATGGGCCCCTGCGGGTCCTGGGCTTGATTTTCCACGAGGCCTTGCTCTTAGGGCTTGTCGGCGGTGTAATGGGTGTTTTCATTGCGTTTGGATTGATTGCTCTGTTGAACTTAATTCCGATGATCGGTGAGGCTGCTCAACCGATCTGGACTATTGGGATCTTTGCCCGCGCCTTCACTGTGGCTCTACGAATAGGATTGATTGGCGGTTTGTATCCAGCTCTAAGAGCCACCCGTCTTGAACCGGTAGAGGCATTGCGTTATGAATGAGGGTTGTATCTAGTGAAAGAATTAAATCGGATTTCGAATCTAAGGATGGTTGAACATGAATAACAAAAGAGCACTGCGAGCTTTGTATTTATTGGTGATTACAGCGCTTCTCTTTCTCCCCGCGTGCAGTCAAGGCACGCCCGACTTAACCGAGGAGTCCAACAGCGTCATACTGGAGGATTTTCAGCCCGTTGTCAGCGCCACGGGTATTGTGCTCCCTTCAAAAAAGGTTGTCTTGAGTTTCTCGACTCCAGGCATTGTGGATGAAATCATGGTTGAAGAGGGGGAGGTGGTCGAGAAGGGAAAAACCCTGATGGCTCTAAAGGGGAGAGAACAGGCTCATGCTGCCCTGGAGACTGCTCGCTTAGAACTCGTCCTCGCAAACCAAAGCCTGGATGAGGTTCACCGCACTTCTAGCCTTGTCAGTGCGCAGACACAGCTTTCCTTCGCGAATGCCCAGGATGCGCTTGAAGATGCGGAATATAACTGGCGTGTCCAGCAGGAAGGTTATCGCGCCAGCCAATCGACGATCGACTCTGCGCAAGCAGGCCTCGTGCTTGCGGAGGAGGAGGTCGATCGAGCAAAAGGCAATTACGACCATTACTCTGGTCGGTCCGAGGACGATGCCCAGCGGGCGATGGCGTTGATCGCGCTATCTTCTGCACGCAGTGCCCGCGATGCCGCGCTCAGGAGGCTTAACTGGTATTTAGGCTATCCAGATGAGACGGAGCAATCCATTCTCGATGCCAAGCTTTCCATATCCGAGGCGGAACTCGGCGTTGCTGAACAGAATTGGCTAAGAGTTAAGGATGGTCCGGATCCAGAAACCCTCGAGCGAGCGGAAGCGCGGGTGGCCGCTGCGCAGGCTCATATAAATGCGGCTGAGGCCGCCCTCTCTTTGCTCGTTTTGGAAGCACCTTTCGCTGGGACGGTCAGCGATGTGTTCCCACAAGAAAAGGAGTGGGTCGCTCCTGGGCAGCCTCTGGTTGTATTGGCAGATTTGCAAACCCTAAGGGTGGAGACTACGGACCTGAACGAGATTGATGCTGCGCAAATCGAGATCGGCGATTTCGCCACCACCACTTTTGACGCGTTGCCAGACATTGTGGTTGAGGGTCAGGTCGTTTACATCGCCAGTAAATCTGAGGAGGGGGCGGGCGTGAATTATAAAGTGATAATTGAACTGAATGAAGTTCCGGAGAAAGTCAGGTGGGGGATGACGTCTTTTGTAGATATCGAAATAGAGAGGTAATCAGGTTGGAGAGGTCCTGATCTTGTTTCATACCCACGATGAGGGTTGAAGATAGATGCTGCTAAAGAATGGCTAATTGAAGCTAACGACTTAGTGCGGGTAGATGGTGATGGAGAGGAGATCCGTACGCTTGACGGGGTCGATTTATGGGTCAAGCATGGAGAACTTCTGGCGATCATG
>DAOUTT010000284.1 GCA_030668545.1 Anaerolineales bacterium
AAACTCCAGCGCACCTTACTCCCCAGGATTCGTAATCGAAGTTAACAACCGTCGGAGAATTATTAAAACCGAATCAGTTCGCAACCGCCTCTGCAGGCATCTGGAAAAAACGTTCCTTAATCCACAAGGCGACATATACCAACCCGATTAAGACGGGAACCTCGATCAATGGACCAATAACCGTCGCCAGCGCCTCCTGAGAGGCTATGCCAAAGGTACCCACTGCCACGGCGATGGCCAGCTCGAAGTTATTGCTCGCCGCGGTAAAGGACTGCGTTGCCGACATCTCATATGAAAAACCCCTCCACTTCGAGACGGCGATGGATACCAGGAACATGAGCACAAAATATACGAAGAGGGGGATTGCCACACGCAGGACGTGCCAGGGGTTGGCGAGGATCTTGTCGCCCTGCATGGAAAACATGACGACAATTGTGAAGAGCAAACCGATCAAAGCCGTGGGACCTAACCTGGGAGCGAACTCTTCGTCGTACCACTCGGCCCCCTTACGCCTGACCAGCACGAAGCGTGTGATCGCCCCGGCCGCCAACGGAATTCCCAGGAAAATGAGGACGCTTTTGGTGATATCCCACATGGAAATGTCTACGATCATGCCCGTGGCGCCAAACCAACCGGGCACTACTCGCAGGTAGAAGTAAGCCAGTGGACTGTACATAAAAATCTGGAAGATGGAGTTCAGGGCCACCAGAACGGCGCAGTATTCGCTGTCGCCTCCGGCGAGCATATTCCAGATCAAAACCATGGCGATACAGCGCGCCAAGCCGATGATGATCAATCCGGTGCGGTAGCCCGGGAGATCTGGGAGGAAAATCCAGGCCAGGATGAACATGAGGGCCGGTCCGATGATCCAGTTCAATATCAGTGACACCCCAAATTGCTGTTTTGCCTGGGTGATCTTTCCTAACTCCTCATATTTCACCTTGGCCAGCACGGGGTACATCATCCACAGCAAACCGATGGCGATGGGCAGTGAGACGGTGCCGATGCGCAGTACATCGAAGACATCCTTCACGCCGGGTGCGACGGCACCTAAGCCCACACCGACCGCCATGGCCAGTAAGATCCATAACGGCAGGAAGCGATCAAGAATAGATAGGCGCCCGGCCATGCCTGATGGTGGTGTAGATTCAATCCTATTAAAATGTGACATTGGGTAATTGACCTCCGTACGTGATTACTCGAAACCTTCAGAAGGCCGCTAGAATGTAGCCGAAAATATAACCAGCCAGAGTGCTAAAAACACTCACCAGGGCTACGTATGCGACCGTCTTCTTTCGTCCTAAAATCCGGCCTGTGATAAGTATGCTTTGGATCGAGAGCGCAGGATCCGCCAGTAGGTACGCCAACAAGGGCCCACGGTGCATTCCCAGATCGAGGAACATGCGCGCGATGGGAACTTCGACTAACGTCGGGAAGTACAGGAACACGCCAAAAACCACGGCGATGAAATTAGCCGGTATGGTATTCTCGCCGGCGAGGGACTGAATCAACTCCTGAGGCAGGATCACTCGGACCATGCCGGCGATGAAAACGCCAAATACCAGGAGGGGGAAGATTTGCTTGATGAATTTCCAGGTTTCCCACAACCATTCAGCGATTTCGTATCGCTCGAAATTGCGAGCTGCGACAACGCCGATCGCCACGATGAGAAAAAGTTCACCGATAAAGCGGCCGGTGATCCCGACTACAGCGCTCCCTTCACTCACCGACAATGAAGCCGTTAGAAGGGTAAGTGCCACTAGAGAAATGGAGATATAGGTCCAGCGATTTAAGCGCTCGAGGATATTCTCGAAGCCAAGATAGGCGGCCGGAGCAAGTAAAAGAAGCAGCATTATGAGCAGCGCACCATGCGGCGCGAGGTTGAGATTTGCCAGGTTCGAAGTGACAGATTCAGGGATGTCCAATCGGAAGCGTAGGCTGAGCCAGGTGTTTGTCAGAAACCCGACCTGCAGCGTGCCGATAATGAGGACAGCGATGAGAAGCATAAACATGACCCAAATCGCGGACTTGACCTCCGCCTTCCCATCGAACATACCCTCGGCGGCCATCTCAGCAGCTCTATCTGCCTCCTGTTTTCGGAATATCCATGTCATGATCAAACCGATAGCAACGCCGAATACGATCGAGAGAACGATCCGGGCCAGAGCGACGTCCATTCCGATAGCAGCGCCGGTGTAGGCGATAGCAAGGATGTTGACCGCGGGTCCGACGAAGAGGAATGTGATAGCAGGACCAAGCCCTGCGCCCCGTTTCCAAATTCCCGCAAATAGCGGAAGGATGGTGCATGAGCACACCGCGAGGATGAACCCGCCAATTGAAGCCGCCGGGTAGCTTACCCAGCGCGAAGCTCTGGGGCCCAGATAGCGGGTGATGGCCTCCTGAGGGATCATGGTGCTCATGTAACCGGCGATGACGAAAGCCGGAACAAGACAGAGAAGGACGTGCGCGGCCAGGTAATCCAATAGGTTCGTCCAACCTGACCACAAGAGGGTTGTTAGATATTCAAGAATGCTTTCGAGGATCATTCGTAGACAGCCTTTTTGGTTTTATGATGCGAATTGTGCCGATACCAAATATCGGTGAATGGGTTCTTTTCCCATGTTATTCATATAGAGGAAGAACCAATTGGTTCGTAAGGTTTTACCCTTCTGAACTCACAACTTCCTCCATCCACCCGGCAATTTGGGACTGAGATGGAATTCTTCCAGAGGAAACCAGCTTCTCGTTAATCACCAAACCCGGTGTCTTTAAAAGACCGTAGTCCAGAAAGGCATCCACATCGGTTACCTTCTCAACACTCACCTCAAGATTGGGGTTCTCGGCCTGTACGTGCTCGGCAGCCTGGACTGCGTGCATCCCCAGGCGCTCACAGTTTTTACATCCTGGACCTAAGACTTTAACAACCAGCATTATTTATCCTCCAAACAAGTTCTTCTGGTTCATTCTTTCGAAGATTCTCTTGCGCGCCCATCTACCTTGGCCGCACAATTGGGACAGGTGCAGGGGCAGGACTCATCATGTTCAAGCTGACGGAAGTTCAGCTTCACCCCATTCGTTGAAGCTAAATCCATCGCCGATTTTTTTGTGACTTCCAATAGTCGAGAAATGGATTCGTCGACCAGTGAGTAAAACACGTTCAATCCTTCGCGGCGGTCCACAACAAGCCCTGCTTCCCGCAGACGCGAGAGCTGTTGAGAGATGTAGGCTTGTCGTTGCCCCAGAATGTTCTCAATGTGACAGACACAACACTCCCCATCGCTTCTCAACACCTCCAATATTTGGAGACGAGCGGGATGAGCCAGAGCTTTCATGAGCGATCCTTGCCATTCATATCCGTCCATCATATCCACCTTAGGTTATTCAATATTCAGAATATATAATATACCAGTTCTAATAGAACATGAGTGCTCAACGTCATATTCTGCAGATGATATTCTGCTTTCCCCGTGATTAGGTGCGCCCCCACATCCATTAAACCGAACGAGCCGACCCGG
>DAOUTT010000113.1 GCA_030668545.1 Anaerolineales bacterium
ATTAGCAGACCTCATCGACAAAGACACCTTCGTTATGAACCTGTTCAATAGGGTCCCATGTTATAATCGCTTCGTCCATGAGAAATGGTGGATTTGGAGGCTTGGTGGATGGTTGAAGTCGAGATCGACAGCATTCGGGTTAGTTTGATGTCTCAACAACGGATCGTCATCCTGAAGGAGCGAAATTCCGAGCGCTTCCTGCCCATCTGGATCGGCCCCTACGAAGCTGAGGCAATCACGCTCAGCCTGCAGGAAGTAGAAGTCACCCGACCCTTAACGCATGATCTGCTTCGCAACACCCTACAAGAACTTGGCGCAGAAATCATTCAAGTTAATATTACCGCTCTCCGTGATGATGTCTTTTACGCCCGAATTATCGTAACCATTAATAGCCGTGAAATCTCAATTGATTCGCGCCCTTCAGACGCCCTCGCTCTCGCGGTTCGCGCTCACGTTCCCGTTTTCATCGCTGAAGACGTCATGAACGAAGCCGCATCAATTCCCGAAGAAAACATCGAAGGGGAAGATATCGAGGGGGAACCCGATGAACGCTTGGACGTATTTAAGGATTTCGTAGATACACTTAACCTCGATGACCTCGAAACTACCGAAGATGACGATAAGGAATAAACCAGTTCATCGACTTTAAGTGCGCTCGGCCCAACTTTTCACTGCTGCGCATCAGGCGTCAGAGCGTAACCGTAATCTCTCCATGATGTGCACGAGAAACTGTCAAAACACATGAGTGATCAACCACAACCCCCAAAAAGCATCTCTCCATCCGGTGACGGTCGTCCGACTCAGGAAATGCCGCACGACCGCCAGGCAGAAGAAGCTGTGCTCGGTTCTGTGTTGGTGAACCCGGAGGCTTATTTCGACGTCGCACACTTTCTTTCAGTTGAAGATTTCTTCCTTCATCGCAACCAGTGGATATGGGAAGCGTTCACCAGCTTGCAAGAACAGCGCCTCCCGGTCGACATCCTTACAGCATCCGAGGAGTTGGAGCGCCAGGGACGCCTGGACGAGGTCGGGGGTCCAGCATACCTGACAACGCTTATTAACAACGTCCCATCCTCCCTGCAC
This sequence comes from Anaerolineales bacterium, assembly GCA_030668545.1. Lineage (GTDB taxonomy): Bacteria > Chloroflexota > Anaerolineae > Anaerolineales > E44-bin32 > E44-bin32. The sequence goes on from DAOUTT010000113.1 coordinate 1,084, forward strand.
GCCGAGGCATACGCCCGTGTGGTGGAAGAGACCGCTACCCGGCGCCGGCTCCTGGGCGCCGCGGCTCAAATTGCGCGTCTTGCATATCAAAGCGGGACGACTATTGACGATGTCGTCAACGAATCAGAGCAATCAATTTTCGGAGTGAGCGAACGCCGCCTCACGCACCATTTGCAGCCAATCAAACGCGTTCTTAGTTCTTATTACGACCGTATCGATTACCTCGCCCGACACCAGGATGAGACAATCGGTGTGCCGACCGGTTTCATTGACCTGGATCGTCTTCTAGGCGGCCTGCAGTCGAGCGACTTGTTGATCATCGCCGGCCGTCCGGGGCAAGGGAAGTCAGGCTTCTGCATATCGGCAGCGAAGAACGCCAGTCAGATCCACAAGAAACATGTTGCTTTGTTCTCGCTGGAGATGTCAAACGAGCAGCTCGTTCAACGACTGCTCTCTCAGGAAACATCAATCGACTCACAGCGCTTGCGCTTGGCGAACCTGCGTGATGACGAATGGCCTCTCTTTACGCAAGCCGTAAGCGCACTAAGCGACACGCACATTTATCTGGACGATACCCCGGCCATCACCCCTCTGCAGTTGAGGACCAAGTGCCGCAGGTTGCATATGGAAATCGGGTTAGACCTGATTATCGTGGATTATCTCCAGTTGATGACGGGAGATTCCAGGATTGACAACCGCGTTCAGGAGGTCTCCTACATCACACGGAATCTGAAGGGACTGGCCCGTGAGCTTAACGTGCCCGTACTAGCGGCCGCACAATTATCACGAGCTGTTGAATCCCGGCGTCCACCTCGCCCAATCCTTTCCGACCTGCGCGAATCCGGGAGCCTCGAACAGGACGCCGATGTTGTAATGTTCATTTACCGTCCTGACCAATACGAGGACGATACGTTAAAACAGAACATCGCCGAGATTATCGTTGCCAAGCATCGTAACGGACCTGTCGGCAGTGTGGAACTCGTATTCCGCCAATCGCTGGCGAAGTTCGAGAACGCGGCTACACGCCAGGTCGATCTGGCTGCAGGCACGTGAGTGCGCAGGGTCCCCCTGTCCTAAAAACGATATCGATGAATAAAACCGAAAGTTTCGCTGGGTTTCCAGAGGGTAAACTCCCCCTCACCCCTATTCCCAATGCCTTCTTTAGCGAACTCCTCCCGAGGATCGATCACCTCGGTGAGTTCAAGGTCACCATTTACGCTTTCTGGGCTATGACCCAGAAGGAAGGGCGTTTTCGATACATCAGCCTGGAGGAGATGGCTGCCGACCAGTTGCTGATGGAGGGGCTAAAGCCGGAGAGTATGACGCCACTGGAGACGTTGGTCGATGCATTGGAGCGAGCAGTCGCGCGCGGAACATTCCTGAAAGTGAAGGTCGAGTTCGATCAGGGAGAGGACAGCTATTTTTTTCTCAACAGTCCCAAAGGGCGTGCTGCAGTCGCTTCAATCGAAGCAGGAGATTGGCAACCCACCGGGGATCCAGAAGCGCCAATTTCTCTAGCACTCGAGCGGCCCAACATCTATACTCTCTACGAACAGAACATCGGCCCGCTGACACCGATGATCGCCGAGCAGCTCCGCGAGGCGGAAAATGAGTACCCGCCTGATTGGATTGAAGAAGCTGTCCTTATTGCGGTGACAAATAACGTCCGTAAGTGGCGTTATATCGAAGCTATCCTGGAGGATTGGCAGAATAGAGGCAAGGATGAGCGAAAAGATCGAGGAGACTCTGAAAAGGCTCGCCGCCGATACGTCGAAGGAAAATTCGCTGACTTCTGGGACACAGCAGCAGACGAGTAACAATATGGATTCATCACAGCCAAAACACTTGATAGGTGACCCGGATTGCCCTCACTGCCAGGGTCAGGGTTATTTACGTGCAGATCTCCCCATTGATCATCCGGATTTTGGCCGCCTACAGATTTGCACTTGCAGACAAGTAGATGTGCACGAGCGAATGCATGCGCGGTTATTCCGCATGAGTCAACTCGACGAGCTCCAGCACCTCACTTTCGATTCTTTCAACCCGCATGGTCGGGTGGGGCTTGGACCTCAGCAGCAGGAATCGCTTGAGAGGGCTTTCAACCAGGCTCATACATTCTCAGAACAGGTAGAAGGATGGCTTCTGATGCAGGGCGGGTTCGGATGTGGGAAGACACATCTGGCGGCGGCGATCGCCAACAACGCTGTGGGGAACGGCATTCCAACGCTCTTCCTTACGGTACCGGACCTGCTCGATCAACTTCGTTATTCATACTCGGATGAAGAAGTCACATTTGAAGACCGCTTCGAGCAAATCCGCTCTGCTCCGCTTCTTATCCTGGATGATTTCGGGACGCAAAGCGCAACGCCGTGGGCGCGAGAGAAGCTCTTCCAAATCTTGAACTTCCGCTATATCAACCAGCTGCCCTTAGTTGTGACGACGAATCTCGCTATAGAGGAGATTGAGGGGCGAATGCGCTCACGTCTCTCAGACCCGGAGATTGTCACCTATGTGCGGATTTACGCTCCAGACCATCGCCGTCCGTTCGACGATACAGGTCAACACGAACTCTCGTCTCTCTCCATCCATGGCCATCAGACCTTCGGCACTTTCAATCTGAGGAAGGAAGAAAAACTTCCCGCGAAGGATCTAAAAACCCTCGATCAAGCGTTTAAAGCAGCACAGAAATTTTCCGAAGAACCCAAAGGCTGGCTTGTCCTCATGGGAACTTTCGGGTGCGGTAAGACCCACCTGGCCGCATCTATAGCTAACTACCGTGTTAGCAACGGTTTTCCCGTCATGTTCGTTGTCGTGCCCGATATGCTCGACCACCTTCGGGCTACATTCAGCCCTGACAGCATGATTTCGTACGACCGTCGATTCGATGAAATCCGAACTGCGGATCTACTTGTCCTAGACGATCTGGGAACGCAGTCGATGAAACCCTGGGTGCGCGAGAAGTTGTACCAGCTCTTTAATTACCGATATAACGCAAACCTGCCGACAGTCATTACGACTGCAGACGCTCTTGAAGAGATTGACCCCAGACTTCGTGCCCGAATGGGTGACCGCCGGTTGGTGACCGGAGTTAGCATCACCATGCCCTCATACAAGGGAAAACCAACCAGCAGACGTTCTAAGCGTTGACCGCTATCTCTCGTGAATGGTACAATGCGGCTCGATGCCCCCATCGTCTAGGGGACCAGGACGTAGCCCTTTCAAGGCTAAGACCGGGGTTCGAATCCCCGTGGGGGCACCAGGCATCACTCCTTGCACTCGAAGCTGATCTCGAGTGCGTTTTTGTACCTCTCTGAGCCTCTATCCCTTCACCGACTCATAGCGAGCATCTCTCAACCCCTCGGCCGTTTCCCCGAGTACTTTATGAATAATCGCAACCTGCAATTTAAACAAGGAAAAAGCACCTTACCTTTATTAATAGGGTTCTCCTCCGATTACTGTGGAAAGTTGACATAACCATGGATGTCCCTGTCAGAGCAGTCATCACTCGTATCACAAAGTTCTCTCCTGCCGCCACATGAGTTTTTAGTGAGCAAGAGTACAAATCGTGGAACCCGGTAGGGCAATGCTTGCCCTCAGCCGACCGGACTTAAGCCCTCCGTAGAGACGCAGCATGCTGCGTCTCTACTTAACTTCCGGTCGCAGGCGCAGCCTGCGCCTAGAGGTTTGAGGCTGAACCGGGAGATTGGTCATGCTGGAAGTTATGGGTGGATAAAAACGACCTCCTCCGTCATCGCCAGGTGGGACTAGAAGTTTAGCTTCGGGCGGGACAACGCAGCACAAATCCGCCAGGTCACCCACACAATTTGGAGGAGAACTCCCTTTTAAATAGGAAATAGGGCTGCCCAAACTTAGAACAGCCCCATTCAGTAATCCAACACTATAAAACTATTTTTTTGCACACTGCTCGATCATGCGGATTAATTCTTCCGAGTCGATGTCCTTCATCATATAGAAAACCGCGCCAGCGCGCAGTGCTGCATCCTCTTCCCACTTTGTCGGGTAGCTCGTCAATACGGCTAATCGCGGGGAACAATCCATCGCTACAATCGAACGGAGGATTTCCAGCCCCAGCCCATCCTTCCGCTTGACCTCGAGCAGGACGATGTCGGGCTTCTTCTCTCCGACATCTCGCATTACCTCTTCTACATCCCCTGCGTGACCGATGACGTGTAGGTCCGCCGCCTGGTTTAAACGTTCTGCCAGCGCTGATCGTACGGTGACATGTTCGTCGATAATATAAAGCCGAGCTTCAGACAATTCTATCCTCAGGCTACCCTTCAAGCGCTAGTATAGAACGGCATCAAGGACTCGATAAGTGATACCCTTCCTGATGTATTTTGTAACCTGTCACGCAAAAGAGGAATGTCGTCTATAGAGGGGATGGAGCAAATCACTCGTACTGTGTTGTTGAACGAGGGGTTGTGCTGATGAGCCGGTCTTGAGGAATTCGCACAGTGATGGTGGTTCCTTCTCCAGTGCTCGAGACAACCTCGAGCTCACCGCCGAGCTGTCTGGCCCGCTCCTGCATATTCGACAGCCCGTGACCGAGAAGATCGGGTTGAGATTCGACTTCAAAGCCATGACCATTATCAATAATCTGCAAGGTCAAATCGCTATTCGAAGATTGACGCAGGCTTACCAAAACCCTCGAGGCGCGCGCATGTTTGGCTGTATTAGCCAGCGCTTCCTGTGCAATGTGGAATAGGACTTCGGCTGGTTGATCCTTGATATATTCAAGTGCATCCTCATCAATCTTCAACTCCACATCTACCAGCGTGTTTGCCTTGAACTCCCGGACCAGCCGTCCGAGCGCTTCTGGTAGATCGTCGGTGCGAATCCTGCTGGGTTGTAAATCGAGGATATAGGTTCGAATGTCCCTGATCACTTTGTTCAACCCATCGATCGCCTGCTCTATGCGGCCGGCAGCCTCTGGCACCTTATCCTCATAGGTAAGTCGAGCGTATTCCATACCCAAACCAATGGCATAGATCGATTGGATGATCCCGTCGTGCAGATCCATCCCAAAGCGCTCGCGTTCCTCGAGCACAGCAACCCTGCGTGCCCTTCGGTAAAGCCTGGCGTTCTCGACTGCGATTCCCACGCCGGCGCCAACCGCTCCAAGCAAACCTATCTCGCGATCTTCAACCGGCCTTGGGCCTTTGAAAGCCAGGCTGATCACACCTGTTACTTTTCCAGGAGCTATCAATGGTGCGCAGACCAACGTTTCATACCCGCTGTCCACGACCGCTTTGCGCAGAAAGTGATCATCCTCGCTTATATTTTCCGTCCATTTCGGACTGCCTGTAAGCGCCACTTGTCCAATTACCCCTTCGCCAATCCGAAAGCGATCGCTCTCCCAGAAAGCGTCTGACTCCCCCCCTAGATGAATCGCCTTCCGGTATACACCTTCAGATTCTTCCAGCAGAAACATCTCGCCCGCGTCCGCATGGAATATGTTCATCACCCTGCCCAGCATCACTTCTAACAGACGGTCCAGATCCATGGAAGAACTGACGGCCGTTGCCATGGAATACATCAGGCCTAATTCTTCATTCCTATCCGCCAGCTGACTTTCATTACCGAGGACTTGTTGATACAGACGTGCGTTTTCGATTGCTGCAGCAGCATGCGCTGCAAGCATCTCAATCAAACGTTGATCCTCAGCGGTAAATTCGGGTTCGCCGATCTTCTCGGTGAGATAGATCTGCCCAATCGAGCGACCGTAAGCTTTGATTGGGACACCTAGGAAGGAGATCATCACAGGGTGACCTTCCGGAAAACCAACTGATTTCGGATGGTCGGCAATATTCGCCAGGCGGATGCTCTCCCCTGTGCGCAGCATTTCCCCGA
>DAOUTT010000220.1 GCA_030668545.1 Anaerolineales bacterium
AAGAATACCGGCACCCCAAAGTGCTCACTTAGCTGATCGCGAAGGGGTATGTTTGTCCAGCCTGGAAGGTTAGGGGAGCTGATGATAACCCCATTACGAGGGTCGAGCGGACCTGGTGCGGCGATGCCAATTTTGAATTCACTGCTGTCTTTAGGGATCTGTGAATCAATCGCTTGGATCAAGCGGGCGATAACCGCATCGGGCCCCTCGGAAGCGAGAGTAGCCGTCTTGTCCTGTGTAGTTGGGGGAGGTTGGGAGGAGGGGATATATGCCGCGCGGATATTCTTCCCACCGAAGTCAACGGCGATGATTCCAAGCATGGCGGGAGTATAACATAATGTCTCTTCTTGACGAGAATTTTGAACGGGATCAAGTGGAGTATTGCTTTGTTGCAAAGGGCTCTACAAAGATTAGCGCCGTGTTGTTGAGTGATATTTTGTAACAAATTGCTTGATGTTTCTGTTACGTAGCTTTAGAATGCATGGAAATGACTCCAAAAGTTACACCAATTAGAAAGCAGTACCTAGAGATCAAGCACAATTACCCTGACGCGCTGCTCTTCTTCCGATTAGGTGATTTCTACGAAACCTTCGACGAGGATGCTGAGATAACCGCGCGTGAATTGGATATCGTTCTTACCTCGAGGAACATCGCCAAAGGCTCGCCAATCCCAATGGCGGGAATTCCGCATCATGCAGCTGAGGGGTATATCGCTCGCTTGATAGAGCGGGGCTATCACGTAGCGATCTGCGACCAGATTGGTGACAGCCCAGTGAAGGGTTTATTCCCGCGCGAGGTCGTGCGGGTGATCACACCGGGAACGGTTGTCGAGGCAGGGTTGCTCCCGGGTGACAGGAATAACTATCTCGTTTCCGCCATTGTCGACGGCAACGATTTAGGCATCGCTATTGCTGATATCAGTACAGGCGAGTTCTCCGTCGGTCAGTTCGAAGTGGAGGACAGTCTCGCCGCATTACGTCAGGAACTCTTCCGCCTATCCCCAGCAGAATTGCTGATCCCCGAGACGCTGTCGCTTGAAGGAATTTGGGACGGAAACACGACTAAGATTCCAGAATGGCGATTTGAGCTTGACCGCACGGTGGAAATGCTGAAGGAACACTTCGGAACGACCACTCTCGCTGGTTTTGGTCTAGACGAGAAGCCTGCTGCTGTCCGTGCTGCGGGAGCGATCGTTGAGTATCTACGCAGCTCACAAGAAGGCGCACTTTCACTTCTAACGGGTCTTTCAATCTATTCCCTCGATGATTTCATGACCCTTGACGCCGCGACAAGGCGCAACCTCGAATTAACGGAAACGATACGGACGGGCGATGTGCGCGGCTCGCTGCTCGGGATACTCGATCAAACACAAACCCCGATGGGGCGACGACTCCTGCATCAATGGCTCGGAAACCCTCTATTGGATTTGGAGAGGATCGAAGGGAGATTGGATCAGGTTGAAGCTTTTCATGACGATGGTGTCTGGAGAGCCGAAATCCGATCTGCTTTGAAGGCATACGGAGACCTAGAGCGCCTTACAAATCGCATTAGTGCTGGTGTCGCCAAGCCAGGTGACCTGGTGGGCATGCAAACGCTCCTTGAAAAAATCCCTCAGATCGAAGGGATTTTGCAGCATTCAAAGCTAGGTGCCATCAAGGGAATCGCAGCGGGCATTGACGCCTGCGAGGACATCTTTGATATTCTGCAAAGCAGTATTAGCGAGGACCCTCCTGCAACCCTTGGAAAGACTGGTGTGATACGGTCCGGGTTTTCGGAGAAGCTGGATGATCTGGTCGAATCCTCACGCGGCGCACGCGACTGGATCGCTAATCTCGAGTTAGTTGAGAGGGAACGATCGGGGATCAAGAACCTTAAAGTTGGCTACAACAAGGTCTTCGGTTACTACATAGAAGTTACGAAATCGAACATCGAACGAGTCCCTGAGGATTACATTCGCAAGCAGACGCTTGTTAACGCCGAACGCTACATAACTCCGGAGATGAAAGAATACGAATCTCAAGTGTTAACGGCTGAGGAGCAGATCAGAGAAGTCGAAAGAGAGATTTTCCATGAGATCTGTGCACAAATTGCAGGCCAAGCGGCACGATTATTAAAGACCGCCCGCTCGATAGGCCGGTTGGACGTTGTGAGCGCTCTTGCGGAAGTGGCTGCTCACCGCGGTTTTGTCCGCCCGGATTTAACCGTTGGTGACGCTCTCGACATCCAGGATGGACGGCACCCGGTGGTTGAGGAACTCATCCCGGGGAAGCGTTTCATTCCGAACGACATCCAGTTCGAAGATGGAGAACGAATCCGGGTGATAACCGGACCGAATATGAGCGGCAAATCGACGTATTTAAGACAGGTTGCGCTGATCGTGTTAATGGCCCAGATGGGAAGTTTTGTGCCTGCTCAACGTGCTAGTCTGGGAATTGTTGACCGGATTTTCACAAGGATCGGTGCACAAGACGAAATTCATGCCGGCCAATCTACATTCATGGTTGAGATGGTTGAGATGGCGAATATTCTGCACAACGCGTCTAATCGCAGCCTGGTGATCCTGGATGAGGTAGGACGAGGTACGAGCACTTATGATGGGGTAGCAATTGCCTGGGCGGTCGTGGAGTATCTTCACAACCATCCGAATCTGCGTGCGCGAACGCTCTTCGCAACCCATTATCATGAACTTACGCGTCTATCGGAGTTCCTCCCCGGCGTCCGCAATTACAATGTCGCAGTTTCAGAGGAAGGCGGTAACGTTGTCTTTCTGCACAAGATCACACCCGGAGGTGCGGATAAATCTTACGGGATCCATGTCGCCGAATTGGCCGGTATGCCGCGGCCGGTTATAAACCGGGCGCAGGAGATACTGGCTCAATTCGAAGCCGCGCCCGATCAGGCTTCAGATGACCCACAGGTGGCGACAAAGCAGCTCCATCTCTTTTCCGAAGCGGATCCTCTCCTCGAAGAAATTCGCGCCCTTGATTTAAACAGCCTCTCGCCACTTGAAGCGCTCAACCGTTTATACGAATGGCAGCAGCGCTTCGGCCAAGAAAACAGCGAATAAGTATTCTTACTTTCCCTATCAAAGTAAAGCAAACAAACGGGAAAAATGCGGGCAAATGCTCTCTATTTGTCCTCGCCCACTAGGTCCGGGTACTCCTGAAGTACTGGTTCAGCATCCTGGATCTCAAGATGCTGCAGAATCGTAGTAATTAATTCCACTTTCATTTCAGCGTCCCGGCGGGACCACGTGCGGCTTTTTATTTCCAGGAAACCGCCATCTACTTTCGGGTCAAGTAGGTGGTCGATATTGATGAAGAATTCGAGGTCCTCGAAGCAAATGAGCCAGCGAAGGCGATCCTTGTGAATGCTAATCTCACCGGAAGGCTTAAAGTATTCACGGTAGAAGCGGGGGGAATACTTGGCTGGAGCGATAAATCGGGAGCGTGAGAGTAGGACTGAGTTGTGATACTCACGCTCTGCGGCTGGACCGGTAAGCGTGAGGCGAGATCGAACGTTAAAGACCTCCCCCTCATCATTGACAAACTCATCTTCCCGGTGGCGCAGGCGTGCATCCTCAGGCTTGCTGAACCGGAAATACGTATCATATTCAAGGTAGTGTGCACGCCTTCGGATTTCAAAGACATCTTTTTCTAACTTCGCAATAACCGCTTTGGGGTCGTCCAGCTTGACCTTGATCTGAACCTCGTAACTCTCCTCTTGTTCGGCGTCACCGATAGCGATAAGCTTCGAGAGAACCGATCCTTCGCGTTCGGTGAGGAAGGCGTCGATTTTTGCGGCATATTGAGCGGCCTGGGGAAGTAAATCATCTTCCTGTATAGTCAACAATTCGCAATCGCGCATGAGCCATTGCCCGTTCACCATGACATCCTGGACATCCGAGGCCTTGGTCGCGTAAATCAGGCGTGAGTAAACCGCCTGGGGTTCGCGTTTAAAATGGGGAATGTTATGGGTCTGGTCTTGATCGATGGCGATCAGGTCGGCGCGTTTTCCTGGCTCAAGAGATCCGGTTAGATGATCGATATGCAGCGCCTTTGCACCCATGCGTGTAGCCATTTCCAGGGCTTTTCTGGCGGGCAGGGCGGTGGGATCGCTCGTAACTGTCTTGGCGATAAAAGATGCAAGGCGAATTTCTTCGAACATATCGAGGTCATTGTTCGATGCGGTGCCGTCGGTGCCGATACCAATCTGTAGTCCGGTTTCAAGCATCTCGATGATGGGGGCGAACCCGGAAGCTAGTTTAAGATTGCTCGAGGGGTTATGTGCTACGCCTACTCCTGCATGCTCCAGCGTGTGGATCTCGCCATCGTCGATATGAACGCAATGTGCGGCGATGACTTTCGCATCAAATAAACCTAACTTCTTCACCCAGGGGACCACTGGCATGTCATAGGTCGCACGCCAGTCATCGACTTCTCCCTT
>DAOUTT010000164.1 GCA_030668545.1 Anaerolineales bacterium
GGTACTCCGAGGACATTGAACATCCGGCCGAGGGTCGCTTCTCCCACTGGCACCATTATCGGAGCACCGGTAGCAACTGCCGCCCGGCCGCGCTGCAAACCATCGGTCGAGTCCATGGCTACTGTGCGTACTCTGTGATCACCCAAGTGTCGCTGAACCTCAAGTATTAACGTATCAGATCCTTCACGAGGTACTTCAACCGCCTCATAAATACCAGGCATTTCACCTGCTGGAAATTCACAGTCAACAACTCCCCCCTGGATTTCTACAACTTGCCCTTTCGCACCTGCCATCCTATCCTCCGTCTTTCCGTGCTGCTCGTCAGTTAACCACTTGTGAGTGCTTCAGCACCACCGACAATATCGAGCATATCGCTCGTGATCGCCTTCTGCCGCGCTTTGTTATATTCCAATCTCAGTGCACCCGCGAGTTCAAAGGCATTGTCCGTCGCATTATGCATGGCAACCATCCGTGCTGCATGCTCGCTGGCAAGTGACTCCGTGATTGCCTGGTAGACTTGTAGCTCCGTAAGCCTGGGTACGATCATGTTAATCAATGCTTCTTGGCTGGGTTCGTAGATATATGTGGCCTCTGGTCCCTCTTTTAATGTGTGATCGGTATGAACGACTTCTTCGTTTCTGCCGATCCGAATCTCTTCGAAACTAACCGGAAGCAGCAGCTTCCTGCTCGGGATTTGACGCAGCAGGTTGACGAAGTCCGTATATACGAGATAAACCTGCTGAGCCTTTCCCCCCACAAATTCATCCATCGCCAAGCGACCGATAGCTGAAACATCGGCGAATGTGGGTTCAGCAGGGAGATCACTGAATTCCGCCATGATATCAAGACGCCGGCGGATTAATAAGTCCCGGCCCTTTCGACCTACGGCAATATAGCTCACTGGAACTTCTGCTTCCCGGAATGTCTCAAGCGTATAGCGCACTACATTCGTATTGTATGCACCTGCCAGACCGCGGTCTCCACTGACAAGGATGACCAGAATCTTCTTAACATCGGGCGGGACAGCGAGGAACGGGTGAACCTGATCGCTGACCGGTTGATTCGAAAGATGGCGCAGCACCTGCCACGCTTTTTCGGCATAGGGGCGTGTTTCCCGAACCCTAGCCTCCGCTTTCCTCAATCGGCTTGCGCTGACGGCTTGCAGAGCCCGCGTGACCTGGGCGATATTATCAACGCTCCGAATGCGGAGCCGCATCTCTCGGGCTGAAGCCATTTCAGAACTCCCGCGAACTCAATCTAATCCAACCAGCTGCGGTTGAAAGTTTCGACCGCCTGGTGTAGCTTTTCCTCTGTCTTGTCAGTGATGGTTTTCGCCTTTGCGATATCTTTGAGGATTTCAGAATGGGAAGTCTCGATATTACGCAATAATGCAATCTCCCATTTGCTGATTTCGTCGACTTGCACATCGTCTGCGTAGCCATTCGTGGCGGCAAAAAGGATGACAATCTGTTCTTCCAATTCCATCGGCTTATACTGCGGCTGTTTTAACATCTCCTGCAGGCGCTGCCCACGGCTGAGCTGAGCTTGAGTCGCAGAATCGAGATCTGAACCAAACTGTGCAAACGCAGCTACTTCACGATAAGCTGCCATATCGAGGCGCAAACGCCCGGCAACCTGCTTCATCGCCTTCGTCTGCGCATCGCCGCCGACACGTGAAACGGAAAGTCCCGCGTTGATCGCTGGTCTGATACCGGCATTGAAGAGGTCGCTTTCCAAATATATCTGCCCGTCTGTGATCGAAATAACATTGGTCGGAACGTATGCTGAAACATCACCCAGCAGCGTCTCGATGATTGGCAGCGCAGTCAAAGAACCGCCGCTTCCAGCGACGAGGGAACCACGATATTTAGCCGAATCGTCCATCGCCTTGAGCGCTTCATTCACTTCATGTTCCGCCAGCGGTCCACCGTAAACTTTGCCATCGACTGCGTTTTCTTCAGATGCTGCGCCCTCAAACTCCTTAGGAACTATGACGAACTTATCTGCTAGGCGTACCGCTCTCTCGAGAAGCCGACTGTGCAGGTAGAAGACATCCCCGGGATAGGCCTCACGACCAGGTGGGCGTCTGAGCAGCAGAGAAACCTGGCGATAGGCCCAGGCATGTTTACTGAGATCGTCATACACGACCAGCGCATCAAGCCCCCGCTGGGCAAACTCTTCACCGATCGCGCAACCTGCATATGGGGCAAGGTATTGCAGAGCCGCGGGATCGTCCGCCGCTGCAACGACGACGATGGTATGGTCCATCGCTCCGAAGCTCTCTAACAATGCTACCGTCCGCGCCACAGCCGCACGTTTTTGACCAATGGCGACATAGATACAGATGAGATCCTTACCCTTCTGGTTGATAATCGTGTCGATAACGAGCGCTGTTTTTCCAGTCTGGCGGTCGCCGATGATCAACTCCCGCTGCCCACGACCAACAGGGATCATCGAATCGATCGCCTTAATCCCGGTTTGGACAGGTGTATCTACATCTTTGCGCTCGATAACGCCCGGCGCGATTCGTTCCACCGGGCGGTAACCGTCATACTGGATAGGTCCTTGCCCATCAATTGGTTCACCTAACGCGTTTACAACGCGACCAATCAAGCCCTCACCCACAGGTACGGATGCGATGCGCCCTGTTGTATAGACGAGCATCCCCTCATAAATCTCGGAATAATCCCCCATAATAAGCACACCAACCGCATCACGCTCCAGGTTGAATGCGATACCCATAACCCCATTCTCAAATTGAATGAGCTCCTGAGCACTTACGTCGGATAAGCCAGTTACGCGGGCGATACCATCGCCCGCTTCTAGGACTGCTCCGACATCCTTCAGCTCAACTTCTGGAGAGAAGGCATCAATTTGACGCAGCAACTCGCTGGATATATTTTTTACGAGATCCGGCATAGGACCTCCCTTGAGGGGTCTGAATTCGTGGATTTTGTCTTTCTACCCATCCGCGCCCACCTTCCCTGGTCGATCTGCGTTGATTAAAACACGCGGATTTAATACACCGGTACACGTTATTTGATCAGTTTTTTCCGATCTGCCAAGGAAAATAAGCAACGCGGGGAATAATACCTGAAGGCCTTTGTTTTGTCCAGCAATCCACAGTCTAAGACCTAGAATCGGGTTGTTTGTGGCATTTGTCGAGTTGAATCTAATCCTTCTTGGCAAATTGCTCAAGCATGGCTCTTCGTCATTTCTCATTGTGAGAGAGCCGTGAAAAGGCAACCGAGAAATCCCTGTGATATTGCTCGTGTGACCTCGATCTCAGGAACCGAATGGACCCCCCTTCGACAGATCCTCATACTCTGAATTGTGTCGTCTCAGGGATTTCTCACCCCTTGCAGAGGATTCGAAATGACATGCAATGAAGCAACCTTATACCCAATATAGTGTTATGTATATTGGTATCACAAGATCTACCCCCAAAAAAGATTGAATGTATGGGAGAATTCATCCCCAGAGAGGATCCTTATGTCAGAACGTTACGCAAATATCGTCGGCTGGGGAAAATATACGCCCGAACAGGTACTCACCAATGCCGATCTCGAGCGCTTGGTCGAGACCAGTGATGAGTGGATCTTCAAACGTACCGGCATCCGTGAACGCCGGATTGTCAGCCCGACCGAGAATACATCCGACATGGCTATCGCCGCAGCGCGCGATGCCCTAGCCATCGCCGATGTGCGGGCTCGCGACCTGGGCTTGATCATTGTCGCCACCTCCAGCCCAGATTACCTCACCCCTCCGGTCTCTTCGCAAGTCCAGCATGCACTCGGAGCGCGCGACGTGGGCGCCTTTACGCTGGTGGCCGGTTGCGCCGGCTTTGTCTACGCGCTCACCACGGCCCAGCAATACATCGCCAATGGCGTTTGCGACAACGTGCTCGTCATCGGCGTTGAACTGCTGAGTCGCTTCGTCGATTATACCGATCGTTCAACCTGTGTACTTTTCGGCGACGGCGCTGGCGCGGTCGTCCTGCAGGTGAGCAACGAACCTGCCGGTGTGCTTTCATCTGTCCTTGGCTCCGACGGATCGGGCGCCGAGCATCTGATCCTACCAGGCGGGGGAACAGCCAATCCTCCCACCCACGAAACGATCGACCAGGGACTTCATACGTTAAAGATGAACGGCAACCAGGTCTTCCGCTTCGCCTCTCGAATTATCGGCAAAGCGCTGCGGCAGGTAATCCAACAAGCCGGACTGACGAGCGACGACATCGATCTCTTCATCCCTCATCAGGCCAATCTGCGTATCATCGAGAGCGCTGCGAAATATGTTGGCTTCCCTGAAGAGAAAATCTTCATCAACATCGATCGCTACGGGAACACCTCCGCCGCCTCGATCCCGATCGCATTGGTGGAGGCTTTTGAGCAAGGACGCGCCAAAGTGGGCGACACGCTGGCGTTCGTAGCCTTCGGAGCAGGTCTCTCCTGGGCAGCGGCCGTGGTTAAAGTGGCCGAACGCGTCAAGCCAATCCCCTTCCTTCACTCTCGCCGAAAAACACCTGCCTGGATCTCAGCGTTCAACCCCCTGAACACCGTCGTGGTTAAACCTTTGGGGACGGTCCTAGGGCTTCTGCAGGCCGGGATACAGCGACTGACGAGTTGGTTTCGGCGAAATCAGAGCTAAATTCAAACAAGTGGAAGAAACTTCTAACGGATAGGGGTCCTACTCACCGTAGGTCTTTTTAACGGCTGCACGGTCGATTTGATCTTCGGAGGTGTATGGCAGTGCTTCAACAAACTGAATATGTCTGGGCTTCTTGTACGCAGCAATTCGCGCTGTAACTGCCTCGACCACTTCCGTATCGGTCAACGTCTTCCCCGGTTTTAATTCAACCACAGCCTTTACCGTTTCACCCCAGGTCTCATCGGGAACTCCGATGACACACACGGCGCTAACCTGTGGTAACGATGCGATGGCGAACTCCACTTCGGCCGGGTAAACATTCTCTCCGCCCGACTTGATCAGATCCTTCTCTGGTTTGCGACCTAGGTAGTAGAGGTAGCCTTCCTCATCGAAGCGTCCCAGATCGCCAGTATGGTGCCATCCATGGCGGGATGTGTACAAATTCGCATCCTCATCACGCCAGTAGCCCCGAAAGACCAGCGGGCCTTGAACGACGATCTCCCCCGGCGTGCCTATGGGCACTTCAGCGCCGTTCTCGTCAAAGCAGCGCACCTCAGCTCCAGGCAGAGGTTTGCCCGCCGCACCTGGTTTCTCCCGCACATCGATCAATGTGACAACTCCGGAGGTCTCGGATTGACCAAAACCAGTCCAGAAACTCGCCCCGCTTTCCACAAGTAAGCGTTGGATCATCTCGGGGGCATCGAGCCCCAAGACATAGCGCAGCGAATCCCACGTGGCGTTGGTCGCTTCACGCGCCTCCAGCAAGGTCGCCAACACGGGAGGGAAGCTGGCCAGTAA
>DAOUTT010000017.1 GCA_030668545.1 Anaerolineales bacterium
CCTGGTTGCTTGCCGCGATGCGCTTTCGCAAGTGGGCAACATGGACATCTACGGTGCGTGTCTGACCATAGAAATCGTAGCCCCAAACCAGGTTCAACAGTTGTTCACGACTCAAAACGATCCCTTTATGCTCCACCAGGGTGAGCAGTAAATCGAATTCTTTCGTCCTCGTTTCAACCACCTGACCGGCTACGCTGACCTCCCGGCGAGCCGGGTCGATCGTCAGGTCGCCAATGTGAATTGGGCTGTCATCCCGCCGCGGTGAACGCTCCGCCCTCCGTAGGATAGCTTTCACCCGGGCAACCAACTCGCGTGGGTTGAAGGGTTCGGTCACATAGTCGTCTGCACCGAGTTCCAGCCCGACGATTTTATCGACGTCATCATCGCGGGCGGTCAGCATGATAATTGGAACATCGCTCTCGGCGCGGACACGCCGGCAGACCTCGAAGCCATCGACTTCGGGCAACATGATATCTAAGATAACGAGCGCTGGCTCAAGCGAATCGATTTTCTCCAGAGCTTGCTGCCCATCCATTGCATCCTCAACGCGATAACCATCCCGCTCGAGGTAGAGCCGGGTGAGGTCGAGGATATTCGCCTCGTCATCGACAACGAGAATGAGTTCGCCCGTCATTATGTCCTCTCCGATGCATCCATCGAGCCTCGCCGCTGCTCGTTAGTGACGCGAAACATGCAGCAAAGCGGAATTTTTACTTTATGCTGTATCCAGCCAACTGGGCATGGAGAACTCTTTGTCAGCACCCGGTCTTACGAGACTCGAATTCGGCCGCAATATGCTGCTATCTAGTTGACCAGTGCGATCGCTTCGATCTCAACGGCTGCCCCTTTCGGCAGCGCTGCAACCTCTACGGTTGAACGGGCTGGCGCTTCACGCGGAAAGAACTCAGCGTAAACCGCGTTCATCAGCGTAAATTCCGACATATCTTGTAAGAAAACAGTCGTTTTGACGACTTGTTCGAGCGATGAACCGCCAGCTTTGAGTACCTCACCGAGATTCTTCAACGCCTGGCGAGTCTGACCTTCAACACCACCCACAGCAAATTCACCGGTTTCAGGGTCCACACCGAGCGAGCCGGAGGCGAAGATAAAATTCTCCGTCTGGATCGCAACCGAGTACGGACCAATGGCCTTCGGCGCCCCCTCGGCGACCACAACTTTACGTTTTCGTGATGACATCTTCAGCCTCCCTCAGTAAGTTATAAGGTCTCTCGAGATTGTACGCTTCAATACAGCCTCGGTCAAAAAAATCTGAGGCGCAATAGCGCCCCAGACTTATTTTCTAGACATGAGCCATTTCGAATGACTTCGATTCGATGTAGTGCTTTATCTAACGAAGCCCCGTTTTTCGCGGCGGTTAGACGACGATATTCACCAGACGGCCGGGGACGATGATCACTTCCTTGGGTTCCTTGCCATCCATGAAACGCTGCGCTGTTTCGCTGGCCAGCGCCGCGATCCGGGCATCTTCTTCGCTGATCCCTGCATTAACCATGATCCTATCGCGCACCTTTCCATTCACCTGGACGATCAGGGTTATCTGCTCTTCCTTCGCCAGTTCTGGGTCATAGTCAGGCCAGGGTTGATTGTGGATCGAGTATGGCTTGCCCAGTCGCGCCCACAGTTCCTCGGCAATGTGCGGAGTAGGTGGTGCCATAAGCAGCAACAGGGTCTCAACCGCCTTCTTAAACGCGGGTGTCCCTGCCAGTCCTGCATCCCGGGAAGCGCTCAATTCATTCGTCAGTTCCATGAGCGCTGAGATCACGGTGTTGAATTCGAAATTCTCGATATCGTGCGAGATCTGTTTAATCGTCTGGTGCATTTTTCGCTGCAACGCCCGTTCTGCCTCTGGGTCGGATTTTCCCCCTTCGGCGTTCGCGGAATCGAGCACTACAGTCCAGGCCCGGTTTAACCAGCGAATGACACCCTGGATATTGTCTGGATTCCAGGGACCTCCCTCCGACCAGCGGTAACCGAACATCAAATACGCCCGCACGGCGTCCGCGCCGTATTTCTGTACCTGCTCATCCGGATCGATGACATTGCCGCGCGATTTGCTCATACGCTGTCCGTCGGGCCCCAGAATCTGGCCCTGATTGCGTTGTTGGAGCATGGGTTCATGCCCCTCCATGATGCCAATATCGCGGAATGCTTTATGGAAGAAGCGCGTGTAAATCAGATGCATCGTGGCGTGTTCCATGCCGCCCGTGTATGAGTCTACGGGCATCCAGTAGTCATACTCTTTCTGATCAAAAGGCCCCTTATCATAATCCGGGCTCAGATAGCGCAGATGGTACCAGGATGAGCACATAAAAGTATCCATCGTATCCGTCTCTCGTTCCGCGGGGCCGCCACAATCGGGACAAGTCGTATTCTTCCAGGTGGGGTGGAATTTCAACGGACTTTCTCCCGTCGGCCGCCACTCGATGTCATCCGGGAGCACTACCGGCAATTGGTCCTCTGGAACCGGGACGATGCCGCACTTCGGGCAGATGACCATCGGTATCGGTGTACCCCAATAACGTTGACGCGAGATCAGCCAGTCATGTAGCCGATAGTTGATGGCGAATTTTCCGGTGCCTTTCTCCTCTAAATACGCGTTCGCTCTGTCAAAAGCTTCTTCTCCCGGCGTCCCCGTCAAAGGGCCGGAGTTGATCATCGTGCCGTATGCTGGAATCGCTTCAGTTATCATCTCGCCATCCAGTGATTCCATACCGTCCGGCAGTATCACCGGTCGAATTTCTAAGTTAAACGCGCGGGCGAACTCGAAGTCTCGTTGGTCATGGGCCGGCACAGCCATGATCGCGCCTGTCCCGTAGGTCATAAGCACGTAATCGGCGATCCATACCGGGATGCGCTCGTCGTTTACAGGATTGATGGCATAACCACCGGTGAAGACCCCCGTCTTCTCCTTATCCAGCGCCTCGCGCTCAATATCTGTCTGACGCACGGCTTCATGGATGTATTCATGAACACTTTCGTGCTGTTCGGGGGTGGTGAGCTTGTCTACCAACGGGTGTTCGGGCGCCAGGACCATGAAAGTCGCCCCCCATAGCGTATCCGGTCGGGTCGTAAAGACCTCTATCGGATCACCATCTTCGGTCTTGAAAACCACGCTTGCACCCTCGCTGCGGCCAATCCAGTTTGTCTGGAGCAGCTTGACCGCCTCGGGCCAATCCAGGATGGAGAAATCAAGCAGCTCCTCGGCATAGTTCGTGATGCGGAAGAACCACTGGTTGAGATCTTTCTTGATCACCGGTGTATCGCAGCGCTCGCAGACGCGTTTCTCTCCGATCACCTGTTCGCGCGCCAGGGTTGTATTGCATTGTGGACACCAATCAACCGGCGACATCTTTTTGTAGGTCAGGTCGTTCGCAAACATCTTCAGGAAGAACCACTGAGTCCAATGGTAGTATTCCGGATCGGCGGAAATCGCCTCGCGCGACCAATCCCACACCGCGCCCATAGTGCGCAATTGCCGACGCATATTCTCGATGTTCTTATAGGTCCATTTTTTGGGGTGGATGTCGCGGGCAATCGCCGCATTCTCCGCCGGCAGCCCGAAGGCGTCGAACCCGATCGGGAACATGACGTTGTAGCCGCTCATGCGCAGGTAACGGGCGCGCGCATCGGAGGGCGTCATCGCGAACCAGTGCCCGATATGCATATCCCCCGATGTGTAGGGAAGCATGGTCAGGAAGTAGAATTTTTTACGCTCCGGATCAACCTCCGCTTTGTAGAGTTGATCAGCCTCCCAACGAGCCTGCCAACGCGGCTCGATTTCAACCGGTTGGTAGCGGTCAATCTCATGGGCATTCGATCGGGTTTTCTGACTTTTATTTGCTCCACTCATGCCAATCTACCTCCGCAAGGATTTCAACCCTTTCAATAGAACATAAAATTCAAAATAGTTCGAATATGTAAACTCAATCGTTCTTACCTGTCAATCCCATCTGTACCCAAGCAGTTAAACAAAACACCCCTTGCCCATACAGGGACGAAGGGGTCTCCGTGGTACCACCCTGTTTGCTCAGCGGATGCTGAGCCGCTTCACCGCTGTAACGGGCGAATCCCGCCCCCGGCTACTCATTTCACCGTGGGAGCCTGTCCTTAAGTAGGACGACAGGCGAGTTCAGCCTTCGCACTTCCATCTGCTGCAGCGCACCGTGGGCGCAGTGCCGGGCTCTCACCCTCCCCGACTCGCTGACGGTTGGCTTACTACTCCTGCCATGGCTGGATATTGAATTTTCAGGTGGACCCAGTGGGATTCGAACCCACGACCTCCTCAATGCCATTGAGGCGCGCTCCCAGCTGCGCCATGGGCCCAAGCTCGAGTGGACCTGGCGGGATTCGAACCCGCGACCTCATCAGTGCGATTGATGCGCGCTCCCAGCTGCGCTACAGGCCCTTCTTGGGTGTTTGGATTGTACTTGAGAGGCAGATTCACTGTCAAGACAAACCCGTGCGGACAAATCCATCCAGTGACTACTCAGGCTCCTCGCGGCGTTGTCTGAGAAGCGGAAGCATAGTTGTGAATGGGGACAAGAATTGCTATGCTGAAGTAGGTGTGGCAATCATGATCGACTGCAGCAACAAAATTTGCGCGATATTTTGAAATTATCTTAAAGGACAAACTCAGATAAATCTGGAGGTAAATTGACGATGAAAGTGATCGACCTTTGGAAATCTAATCAAAAAACGACACTCTCCTTTGAACTATTCCCCGCCAGATCCGATAAGGCAGCGGAAACTCTGGAGAAAACAATCGATCAATTAACCGCCCTGAACCCTGATTTCGTTTCGGTCACCTTCGGGGCTGGCGGATCAACGCGGGAGGGTTCCCGGCAACTTCTCCAGAAACTGAAACACGAGAAAGGACTGGATGTCCTCGCGTATTTCGCCTGCTTTGGGCTGGGGCCGGAAGATATTATTTCTGTTCTGGACAGCTATCAGGCGATAGGGGTACGGAGCATCCTGGCTGTGCGCGGTGACGCCCCCCGGGATGAAGCGTTCGAGCCACATCCTGACAGTTTGCAATACGCCTCTGACCTGGTCGCCTTCATCCGCCAACGCTACGATTTCTGTCTCGGGGTTGCTGCATACCCCGAGGGTCATATTGATGCTCCAGACAAAAAGAAGGATCTGGAATATTTAAAACTGAAAGTGGATCAGGGGGCCGAGTACATCATCACTAATTATTTCTATGACACTGGATATTTCTTCGACTTCGTTGAACGATGCCGGGGCATTGGCATTGAAATCCCCATCGTACCCGGTATTATGCCCATCTACAGCGTCAAGATGATGGAGATGCTAGCAGGCATGTGTGGAGCGACAATTACGAAAGATGTGCGTAAAGGGCTTGCTTCTTTTAAGGAAGGTGACAAAGATGCCCTTATAGCGTTCGGCATTGAGTTTGCATATCAACAGTGTGCGGAGCTGCTTCGAGCGGGTGTTCCCGGATTGCACATTTACACCATGGACCGGAGCGTGTCGACTGTGGGCTTGGTCAACCGGCTGCGAGCAGAGGGATTGTTGTGAGCGAAACTTGCACTCCGTACAGTTCAATTTCCCGAGGTGGATTCATCCTTAATCTAGGCTAGTGCTTATGTCCGGCGAAACAAATCTTCAGAGTCTTCTTGCGAATATGCAGCCAGATCTTCTCGAGGGGGAGTTCGTGTTTTGTTCCGTCTCGCCCCAAGCCTTTGATCAACTTCGTATTTGCCCGATCGGAAATTTTCGCGAAGCGGAGGGGATCACCTTAATTGTTGAAAGAAGCATCGCCGATGACGAGGGGCTGGACTATGAGTTTGTCTCGCGAAGGATAACCCTCAATATCCATTCGAGCTTAGAAGCGGTTGGATTTCTCGCAGCCATAACCAGTAAACTTGCCGATGCAGGGATTAGTGTGAATACCGTCTCGGCTTTTTATCACGATCATCTTTTTGTACCCACGGACAGGGCAAACACCGTGATGCGGCTTTTAGATAAATTGAGAAATGATGCATCCGGGCATATCAGTGGCAGTTAAACCGGCAACGGACATCTGGCGCGCTCCTCTTCTTTTTTCAAATAATTCGTTCAAAACACCATGACTTCAGCAGAACACCCCTGGGAAAAAATATATAAGAAAGACGGGCGGATATTTCCCGAACCGTTCCCTCGATTCCATGAAGTGGTGGATTTATTCGTTGAGCATGCCTGCTCTGATATTTTAGATCTGGGTTGCGGCAGTGGAAGGCATACCGTTCATCTCGCGTTAGAAAATTTCAAGACTTTCGGTCTTGATATCTCTTCATCTGGCCTAGGTTTGACCCAGGAATGGCTTCGCGAGAAGGGGTTGGAAAGTCGCATTGTGCTCTCCGATTTTCGGCATCATCTCCCCTTCCGTGACGGGAGTTTTTCGGGGGTGTTCTCGACTCAGGTGATCCATCATGCCCGCATAGCCGCGGTTCGACTGGCGATACGAGAAATCTGGAGAGTCCTTTCATCTGGAGGGGTGGCATATATTTCGGTCGCCGCAGGAAAGGATGATGAGGAATTTGTGGAGATCGAGCCAGGCACAATTGTTCCGTTGACGGGATCAGAGGCAGGATTGCCCCATCACATATTCTCCGAGGAAGAGCTGCGTTTGGAATTTCGTGATTTCCAAGTTATGGATATCTCCCTCCGAGCGAACGGTAAAGTGTTGGTTATCGCCGCCTGTAAACCCTGACCCGGTCACGCTGCGTGAATTCCCCACTGTTGCATGAGGTATTGCTTTACAACGCCAGCGATAAGCTGTTCGAGTCAATCTTAATGCGAAAGGTGCTGCTTCCTATCTGGAAGCAGCACCTCTTTATCGTCTCTCTTAGCCTTCACAAAATCAATTCGCGTTAACCTACTCTCCTGTTGGATACCCGAGTTCTGCCTCGTCGAACAGTCGCTTCTTGAAAGCAGGGATCATCAGGAACACGACTACAGCCAAACCCAGAGACCCGCCCACGATGTAGTCGCTGGTGGTGCCGCGCACGAGGTGAGTCCAGAAGTTCGCAATCGTAACTGTGATGCCACCGATCAAACCCAGGTAGAAGCCAGCCTTCTTGCGAATGCCTGTGTAGAAAATCGAGAACAGCAGGGCAATGGTCCCCAACCACATAAACTGGGTTGAGAGCCAGAGAACCCACGTCGTTGGCGGCCATAACGGGCGCTGGGGGAGCATCCACTGTAGACGGAAGGATGCATGACCATTGGTGAAACTGTGAGCGGCAGCAATTCCCAGAGCCATGAAGACCAGGAAGTATGCCAGTTTGGTCGTCCCGTCAACTTTTTCTGCGAGCAATATCCAGAAGTAGGGGATCAATCCGAATAGAGCGATGAAAATCGGGTAAGGTAAGCCATTGCCGAAGCCAACAAAGTTAATCCACGGAATGAGCATATAGGCCCCGGCTATCGATGGCATTGCAGTGGCCAGGAGTGCCACCCCCTTTGCCCAGACTTCGCCTCTGTTGAAAGGCTTGGCTATCACCAAGGCTGTCACGCCGCCAAACATTGCCAGCGCCATCCAGAGTGGATAGAAGAAGCTGACAAGGTAGGGGGTATCGATGATCAGTGGTGCTTTTTTGACCAGCTCGGGATCGTCTGAGGTCGACATCTTCTCATACTTTATGAGTTGATTGTCGATGACTTCGGGTAGGATCGTCTTGACAATCAAAGGTGTAGCAATTATGGTGACAAAGGCGAAAACGACCAGAACGATAGTAGCTGTAAGTCGAACTTTGTCTGACGGATGCTGCATGTTCTTCTCCTTTTACTGGTGTTGGGCAAGAGAGTACGAAAAAAACCACCACTTGAGAGTGCGCAATGGTCAATGTGGGTAACCTCAGTATAGTGACAAATTTCTCAAAAGTCTTTAATCAACGTTAAGTCCAGGTTGTTCAACAGAGCTGCTAATGAATACCGAGCCCGCATCATTTACCCGAAACAGCCAGTTTAGATTATGGTGAGGAAGAGACAATGGAAGCGTTAATGGCGAAATTAGCACAGAATGAAGTTTTCAGAAACGTCAAACAAGCAGACCTGGAACTCCTCGCTCAAAGCTCAATTTCACGAACGCTGCGGGACGGAGAGTATGTATGCCACCAGGGCGATGATTGGCCAAAGGTTCTTTTCGTAGAACGCGGGGAAATTAGCTGGGCTCTGACATCGCCTGGGGGTAAAGAAAAAATCTTGTTTACGATCAAGCCAGGGGAAGATTTCTGGGCTCACTCCATATTCGACGGTGGACCAATACCTGCCTCCCTCTACGCGATCGGAGATACTCAAATCCGTCTCTGGTCCAAGGATGATATTCTCGCCGTGGTTCAAAGAAACCCGGAGGCGATCTGGGCAGTTACACGTAGATTAATTGGTATCATGCGCCATGCGCGAGAGATTATCTATGGAATGGCTTTCCAACCTGTTTCGGCCCGATTATCTCAGCTAATCCTGGATCGCTTTCACGACGAAGATGACCTTCTCGCTGAGCGGGATCTTACACTGGATCAAATCGCGTCGATGATCTCCTCAAGCCCACAAGTGGTGTGCAGGGTAATGTACCAATTCCAGGAAGAAGGATTGATGGAGCTCTCTAGAGCGACAATAAAACTGCTCGATCCCAAGGGATTGGAAAAAATAGCTAAAGCGTATTAAGAGGGTGTTTCGCTCCCCATTTCAGGGAGCGATTCTGCGTCATTTACATCCTCTCTACACCCATTGTGGCTACCCACAGCAATTACTGCGCTGTTTGATCTCCTACTCACGCATGCCTATAATCGCATATCGTGCGGAGGGACGTGATGGCTATTGACCGATATTCCCATTTTCAAGAGGGCATGGAAGCACACAATGTGGATCTGCTCGTCTTGATCCCAAGCCCTACATTCTTCTATCTGTCAGGCCTAGACTTTCATCTCATGGAACGACCGGTTGTGGGCTTCTTCTCACCCCGGCGTCAGCCGCTGCTCGTCGTCCCGGAGCTGGAGCGTGAGCGCGCAGAATCATCCTCCTTCGAGTGCGAAGTGATTACCTACGGCGAAAGTGACGCCTCGCGTGAAGCTGCTTTCTCGCAAGCCGTGGAGAAAGTTAAAGGGCTCTCCAGCAGGGTTAGCATCGAGCCTCTGCGGATGCGGGCTTTTGAAATGCAGTTATTAGAGCATGCAAACCCCGAATGGATTTTTACAAACGCTGAAGTCCTTCTACGCGAACTGCGCATTCGGAAGGATGATGTCGAGATCGAATCAATGCGTCGAGCCGTTATCATTGCCGAAAATGCCCTGCGGCAGACGCTCCCACAGATACATCCCGGCATATCGGAACGCGAATTGGCTTCGGCACTGACGATCCAACTGCTGAAAGCCGGCTCGGAACCCGACCTGCCTTTTAACCCCATCGTCGCCAGCGGCCCAAACAGCGCCTTGCCTCATGCAACGCCGACCGACCGGCTGCTAGAAACCGGCGACTTGCT
Organism: Anaerolineales bacterium; assembly: GCA_030668545.1. GTDB lineage: Bacteria > Chloroflexota > Anaerolineae > Anaerolineales > E44-bin32 > E44-bin32. The sequence continues at coordinate 9,503 of DAOUTT010000017.1, forward strand.
CATCCTCGATTGGGGCGCTCGCCACAATGGTTATATTTCAGATATTACGCGCACATTTGCCATCGGTGAGATCGATCCCGAGTTGCTGCAGATCGCCGAGATCGTCGCCCTCGCCAATGACTCCGGAAGAGAAGCGGTCTCCCCGGGCACACCTTGCGGCCTGGTCGATAAGGCCGCACGCGAGGTCATCGATGCAGCGGGTTTCGGTGAGTATTTCGTTCACCGCACAGGCCACGGCATCGGACTGGAAGCACACGAACCCCCCAATATCCGCGCCGGAGAGGAGCTTATCCTGTCACCAGGTATGACCTTCACTGTGGAGCCTGGGATTTACCTGCCGGATCGCGGCGGCGTGCGCATCGAGGACGATGTCTTCGTCACGCAGTCTGGCGCCGAGAGCTTGACCACCCTGCCGCGCCAACTGAAGATCCTCGGATGAGCAGGATCGTCGAGCGGGGAGAACCTTTCTTCTTCCCGGGCAATCATGTGGGCTGCCTGCTCGTTCACGGCTTTACCGGCGCGCCGGAGGAGATGCGCTGGCTCGGTGAACACCTGGCCAAGCAGGGATACACAACGCTCGGTATCCGCCTATTCGGTCACGCAACCCACCCCGATAACCTGACTCGGGCACGCTGGCAAGATTGGATGGCAAACCTCGAGGATGGCTATCACTGGATCGATGGAGCCTGTTCCCAGGTTGTCGTCATCGGGCTCTCCTTGGGCGCAATGCTCACCCTGAACTTCGCCTCACAGACAACTCTCGCCGGAGCTGTCGCCATGGCCACACTATGGGAATTCCCCCCGCTCGCCCAGCGGCTGCGCCCTATAGCCCATCCGCTTAGCAAGATTTGGCGCTTTCGCACGCCATCGGAACCGTCGGATTGGCGTGACAAAGATGCAGAGAGGCTCAATCTTGGCTACCCCGTCCAACCGCTGAGAGGGCTTTCCGAGACCTACGACATCAACGCCGAAATGAGGTCATCGCTGGAGCACGTCGAATGCCCGGTAATCTTGATCTATTCCACCGGCGACTCGACTGTACCCACAGACCATGCACAGCAGATCTATGCAGCCCTCGGTGCGCAGGATAAGACGATCGTCAGGGTTGAAAACAGCGGGCACCTTCTGCCGCGTGATGCCGAGCGCGATGTAGTTTTTTCAGCGATAACCGAGTTTGTCCGCCGCGTGACAGGAGATGCGCCGTGAACATGACCATGCCTGGCGCTGAAACCTTCTTCTTCCCTGGCGGGAAGGTCGGCTGTCTGCTCACACATGGCTTCACCGCAACGCCGCAGGAGATGCACGAATTAGGGACGCGCCTGGCATCCCAGGGGTATACGGTTCTGGGTGTTCGTTTATTCGGTCATGGAACCCGGCTGGAGGATTTGGCCCGCTCCCGCTGGCCCGACTGGCTTGCCTCTGTAGAGGATGGATACCATCTGTTGAGAAAATGGTGCGATCAAATTATTGTGATGGGTTTTTCCACCGGCGGCTGCTTAAGCCTCATAATGGCCGCGGAGCTACCGGTGAATGGGATCGTCACGCTTTCGACGCCTTACCAGCTTCCCCCCATCCCCTATTTGAAACAGCTTTATCCAATCCTGCCCGTGTTGAGCGCGTTCATCCCGCCCATTCGCAAAGGCCCACCAGTCTGGTATGACATGGAAGCTGCGAAATCCCGCGTTCAATATGACGCCTATCCTATGCGTTCGATCTACGAATTTGGCGCTATGCTCGAAGAGATGCGGCCCAGGCTAAGTAAGGTTACCGCCCCGGCGCTCCTGATCCATTCCCTCGATGACGGTTTCATCCCGCCGTCCGATATGCAGCACATCCACGACTCGCTCGGCTCGACTGAGAAACGGATGGTTCATGTCAAAAACAGCAATCACATCATCACGTGCGACGCGGCACGAGAGGATGTATTCCGAGAAACAGAATTATTCGTCGCCCAATTCGTCAAGCATAGAACTTGAGAAAGGAGCCATCCATGATTCCGATACTCGAATGGGGATACCCCATCATCTATTGGCTGCAAAATCTGGGGGACTGGCTTACACCCATCATGCAATTCTTCACTTTTTTAGGCAACGAGGAGTTCTTCTTACTCGTTGTCCCCGCTCTCCTCTGGTGTGTCGACATTGGACTGGGGGTCCGAATTGGATTGATCCTCCTTACCAGCAACGGGGTCAATTCGGTGTTCAAGCTCGCGTTTGGAACCCCGCGGCCCTATTGGGTCAATCCTAAGGTTAAGGCTCTGAGCACGGGCACGAGCTTCGGCCTGCCCTCCGGCCACGCCCAAACTGCACTCGCCGTGTGGGGATACGTTGCCGCCTGGATCCACCGCACCTGGGCATACCTATTCTTCGGCGCCTTGATTCTGCTAATCTCGATCTCGCGCCCATACCTCGGTGTCCATTACCCAACCGATACGCTTCTTGGCTGGCTCATCGGCGGCATCTTGCTGGCAGCTTTTCTCATCTTTGACAAGCCCGTCAGCAAGTGGCTTTCACGTCTTTCAGCGGGCCAGCAGAGCCTGCTGTCTTTTGTTATCAGCATTGCCTTTATTTGTCTGGGTCTTCTCATATCCACGGCTACGGCAAACCGCCCAGTCCCATTGGAGTGGATTGCTGGAGCTGCAGCTGCCGCCCCGGGAAGCGAAGCTATCGCCCCTCTCAGCATTAACGGGTTCTTCTCCACCGCAGGTGTGTTTTTTGGCCTGGGTGTTGGCGCTGCACTCCTCTATCAATGGGGTGGGTTCCATGTCGGCGGTCCGTGGTGGCAAAGACTGCTGCGTTATCTCGTAGGTCTTGTGGGTGTGGTTTTAATCTATTTCGGATTCAGCGCGATCTTCCCCAGTGGAGATGATCTTTTGGCTAACGTTTTTCGATACGTACGCTACGGGGCGGTCGGATTTTGGGTCGCCTACCTTGGGCCAAGAGCCTTCGTGCTCCTTCGTCTAGCCAGCGAGGACGCAGACTAACCTCTTCCACTGAATGAGCAAACCTTTGACCGCCATCTGGGGCTTACTGGCCCAATCCTTGTAGTGGCAATCGAGGGGAAACAGGAAACGAAAGACTGATATATTTGATGTGTCCGGGCAACCTAGCACACCGAAGCGCTTCCGAGCCATCACAAAAGATGGGGATCGTTGAAGTGCCTCTTCTTTTCTGATAATTTGGGGAAGAACAAAAAAGACTTTCTCTTACGGGATCAGGTAGATTCCAACTCCCGCCACAGGTACCAGTGCCCCTTGTGGTCTCCGGCGTCTTTAGGCGCCCGATCGTAGTAGATATCGAACACACGCCCCCCGCGGGTAAGCACGCGGAAGTAAAAGCGACCCACCCCGCGTGATCCCCGCCGTTTCGCTTTCTTCAGACTCTCCGGTCTCATATTCAGCGCCATCCTGCCCTTGCGCGAATAATCAAACCAAGAGGAGATTACACCTTCAACCTTGAAATGCTGCCCCTTCCAGAGGATGCTATCCGGCGCAGTGGGTTTCTTGGTTAAAAGCGGGGAGCTTTCGTGCTCAACATCGATCTTTTCGCTTATGAAGCGGAGAGGCGACCAGTCACCCGTCATCGGGCGAGTCTGCTTCCTGGACCCAGGCGCGGGTTGCGGGTGCGGCAAGACAAGCGAGATTACAGAGCGCTAAGACCGTTGCTGGTCCAAAAAACATTAACGAAAAAACGTTGATTAAAATAGCGGCTCCATACCCCCATTTTCTATGCAGCCAGATCCCCCATATTGCCCCCGACAAACCAGCACCGAGAACAATGGCTGGCCACGCCAGGGCCTCTGGCTTGATGATAATCCATTGATCAAGGCCTTTGGAGAAAATGTGGCATGGATCCAACCAAGAGGCGCCGGGAAGCGCAACAATGGGGTTCCAACCGAAGAGGCGAACAGCAAGACCGTTGGTGACGAGGTAGATGCCGAGCAGGAAGCTAAAGATAGTCAGAAGGCGCAATGTGATTGGAGGTTTACGATCGTCCATAGAGTTCGACATAAAATGAAGGGCCGGATTGCTCCCGGCCCCTTATTTACCTCATATTCCGATCAGTCTTCTTCCTCTGAACCAGTCTCACTCTTGCGCGCGGCGATAAGTTCCTCGGCCACGTGTGAAGGGACAACTTGATAGTGGCTCAATGACATCGAGAACACGCCACGCCCACCTGTCATCGACCGAATGTCGGTCGTGTAACGTTGTATCTCGGCAAGTGGAACTTGCGCGGTAACCACGCTCCGCCCTCGTTCGGTCTCCATCCCCTGGACACGTGCCCGGCGGGTGTTTAGATCCCCGAGGACATCACCCATGTTCGCTTCTGGAACGGTGATGCGAATATCCATGATCGGCTCGAGCATGACCGGGGCTGCGGCATTCATTGCCTGTTTGAATGCCTCCCGGCCGGCGACCTCAAAAGCAACCGCCTTTGAGTCGACCGGATGCTCCTTACCGTCAACGATGAGGACTCTGACTTTCTCAACCGGGTAACCGGCGATTACACCCTGCTTCATCACACCCTTCACGCCCTTCTCGATAGCGGGCATGAAGCCTTGTGAGATCGAGCCACCGAAGACCTTATTAACGAATTCGAACTGTCCTTCCTCTAGAGGCTCGATATCCATGTGGACTTCGGCAAACTGCCCTGCGCCACCCGTCTGCTTCTTGTGGCGGTATGCGGCATGACCGGATTTTGTGATCGTCTCTCGGTAGGGAACCCTGGGCACTTCTGTGTTGAGACCGACCTGGAACTTGGCTTCCGCCTTACGTAAGGCGACGTCGATATGCTGATCTCCCATCCCCTGCAAAATGGTTTGGTTTGTGCTTGGTTCCTGGTGCCAGGAGAGCGTGGGATCCTCTTCACAGAGACGTGTTAATGTGGGGGTGATTTTCGTCGAGTCCGCTTGCGTCTTCGGTGATACCGAAACGGAGAAAAGCGCGTTTGGATAATCGGGTTTCTCGATTGTAAGTGGGTGCCCTTTATCGCCAAGCGTATCGCCAGTTGCCGTCTCACCAAGCTTGGCGACTGCACCTATGTCCCCAGCGTGGAGATTCTTGATTCCGAGCTGCTCTTTGCCCCGCAAAATAAACAAATTACCTAGTCGTTCCTCGGTTTTCTTGGTGTGGTTCCACACCCGGCTGTCCGCAGCGAGTGTACCGGAGAGCACGCGCAAATAAGTGAGCTTTCCTACGAATGGGTCAGCTGTCGTCTTCCATACACGGACAACCAGAGGGCCGGAATCAGAAGCTTCTATGATCTCTTCTCCCGATGCTCCTTGTGCCTTCACCGGTTCAGCGTCGGCAGGGGAGGGGAAGATCTCAATCATTGCCTCCATAAGCGGCACTACGCCTGTCGTTTTACCAGCTGCGCTCACGAAAACCGGTATAAACCGCCCGGCGTGGACAACCGATTTGAACCCTTTGGTAATTTCGGCGGCGGTCAGATCTTCCCCTTCGAGATATTTCTCAAGCAGGGCATCATCCCCCTCCACGGCGGCTTCAA
>DAOUTT010000065.1 GCA_030668545.1 Anaerolineales bacterium
CCGCCCACGCCCAGCGCAAGGTCAAGCGATAGTGAGCCGGTCGGGATCGCTTCCACTTCCAGATGATGCGCTTCCCCCAGCCGCATCACCGCACCGTCTCCGTAGCGCTTTTTGATCTCATCCAATGCGTCTTCCAGCACCTCTTTGCGTGCTTCCTCATCCAAGATAATACCTGCCGCCATAATTTTTTCAGCCATTTAAACCCTCCTTGCTATTTGCGTTGTGTCCACCTTTCACCAGTATAGCACGTTTGTTCTATTGGTCAAGACATCGCTCTGCGTCCAACGCCCTTTTTTTACTAACATCATCCTCCATACAGAGTTTTCTTTCTAGAGCCCGGATTCTTCACCCCCGGACTCTGTCACGCTAAGTCCCCGAATTTATCAGGGGCAGAGCCGAAGGAGCCGCTCTGTATGACATCGACTCCTAACCGTCCTGGTTGTGCACCAGCTAAGCGTGAGAGGATCCGTTTATCTGTTGATTCAAACAGAGTGTAACAGGACTAAAACTCCACTTTACATTTGTGACATCCTTCACGTAGCCTTTGTGACACTTATCACTAACCCCATTCGTGCTCGGTCGATACACTCACTAGCGTTCATATATACGAGTATACGAATACTTCCAATAACTACGTGAGATGAATGGAGCAACGCCTATGAGTTCCCTCGAAAATGAGGTCAACCAATTGCACTCGGAAATCTGCGCCGGCCTTGCGGACCCAAAACGGATCCTGATTCTCTACGCGCTGGCGGAAGATTCGAAGAACGTCACAGAGTTAGCAGAGTTCCTGGGACTGCCCCAACCCACGGCCTCGCGGCACTTAAAATTGCTGCGCGAGCGCGGGCTGGTCACGTCGCAGCGTGATGGCACCTCGATCTATTACTCAATAGCGGACGAGCGCATCATTCAAGCTCTCGACATGCTGCGGGCCGTATTAGCCAACCGACTTCAAACCCAGGCTGGCCTGATCGAGTCTTTCACCAACGATTCCAGGACATGAAATTTACTCAGGAGAGAAACCTATGAAAACCTTTTTAATCCTCGGCGGTGGAACCGGAGGCACAATGGTGGCCAATAAGATGAGCCATCACCTGGACCCTGCTGAGTGGAAGATAATCGTCGTCGACGAGAACGAAAACCACTACTACCAACCGGGCTTTCTGTTCATCCCCTTTGGGATCTATAGCCCGGCGGATGTTGTGAAACCCAAGCGTGATTTCTACCCCCAGAACGTGGAATTCGTCTTATCCAAGATCGAGATGATCGAACCCGATCAAAACCGTGTAAAGCTTGAAAAAGGCAAACGCACGATCACCTATGACACCCTGGTGATAGCGACCGGCAGCCGCATCGCACCTGGCGAAACCCCAGGACTTTTAGATAACGGCTGGCACAAGAACGTTTTTGACTTCTACACGATCGAAGGCGCCACCGCACTCAGCCGTTTCTTGAAATTCTGGAAAGGCGGGCGGTTGGTCTTGAATGTCGCCGAGATGCCAATTAAGTGCCCCGTCGCGCCGCTAGAGTTTCTCTTCCTGGCCGACTGGTTCTTTCACGAGCGCGGCATCCGCGACGACGTTGAGATTATCTTCGCCACCCCGCTGCCGGGAGCCTTCACCAAACCGCGAGCTTCGTCGATTTTGGGCGACATGCTCGAAGGCAAGAACATAAAAATCGAAGCCGACTTCAACATCATGGAAGTGGACCACACGCAGAAAGCCATCCGTTCCTACGATGAGCGCGAGATTCCTTTCGACCTTCTCGTCAGTATTCCTACCAACATGGGCTCTGAGGTGATTGAACGTTCAGGCATGGGAGACGAGCTGAGCTTCGTGCCGACCGATAAACACACTCTGCGATCCAAGAAATGGGAGAACGTGTGGGTCATCGGCGACGCCGGTAATACCCCGACATCAAAAGCCGGTTCCGTTGCCCACTTCATGCTCGATGTGATCGTCGAGAACATACTGCGCCAAATGGAAGGCCTTGAACCTTTAGCCAAATTCGATGGGCACGCGAACTGCTTCATAGAATCTGGTTTTGATAAGGGCATCCTCATCGATTTCAACTATGATGTCGAACCACTTCCTGGCAAGTATCCTCTCCCCGGTTTCGGGCCCTTTTCCTTGCTCAAGGAATCGGCCGCGAACCACTGGGGGAAGATGACCTTCCGCTGGGTGTACTGGAACATGCTCCTCAAGGGCGAAGAGATGCCCTTCGAGTCTCAAATGAGCATGGCCGGCAAGTGGAAGTAAGGGGGAGACATGCCAAAAACGATGACAGCAACCGACCTTGAAATTGAAAGCATCCACAAGAAGCTCGATATCCTCACAGAATATGTCGAGGCGCAGCAAAAACGCCAGCAGGAATTCGATGAACTGAAGCAAGATGTGATGCCCATCGCCAATCACATGATCAAGCTATCCATCGACGAGTTAGCAGAGATCGGAACAGAGTTTCAAGTCGAGGATCTCTTCTATTTGCTCAAACGCCTACTTCGAAACACCGGGATGCTCATGCGCTTGGTGGATATGCTGGAAGCCGGAATGGATCTCACAGAGGAATTGAAGCCGATCGGGCTGCAGGCGTTCTCAAGCATAGTCGAAACGCTTGACCGGCTAGAACGTGAGGGTTACTTCGCCTTAATGGGCGAGGGCTGGGGGATCGTCGAACGCGTCGTCCATGAGATCAACGAGGATGATGTCCGTGCCCTGGGCGACAGCATCGTCCCCATTCTCACAATCGTGCGCAGCATGACCCAACCAGAAATTCTCTCCCTCGCCGACGATGCAATTTCAGCAATTCAGCCAAGTGCAGCAGAAGAAAAAGATGTTTCAGCTTTTGCTTTATTGCGCGAATTATCTGATCCAAAGGTCCGCCGTGGTATGTCGCGCCTGCTCAACCTATTAAAAGTACTTGGGGACCAACCCGCGAAACAATCACCAAACTAAAGAGCTAGATTAAGGAGAAAAATGATGACAAACCCAATTCTTGAGAACGTCGAATTCGATGATGATGGCTTCATGATCGATCCCAACGCGTGGACCGCGGAAATTGGCGAGGCGATCGCCGCGCGCGAGGAGTTACCTCTCACCGATCGCCACTGGGTCGTGATTAACTTCGCCCGTCAGGAATTCGATGCGAATGACGAAGCCCCTACACTACGGCGCATCACGAAGACGACTGACGTGGACACAAAGGAACTATATAAACTCTTCCCCGGTGGACCCGCAAAGAAGGCCGCCATGGTCGCCGGTTTGGGAAAACCCACCGGGTGCATCTAGGCCGTTGAAGCCAACGGAGAATATGGAGAATCTCAATGACAGAAAAAAGCAATGGCAACCGCAAGCTGTGCATCATCACGTCGAAGGGTTCGCTCGACATGGCCTATATCCCGCTCATCCTCGCCAATTCAGCCAGAATGACCGGGATTGACGTCGAGCTCTTCTTCACTTTCTGGGGGCTGGACGTCATCACAAAGAAAAAGATGGGCGGACTAAACGTGGCCACGGTCGGAAACCCGAGCATGCACCCCTGGTTCCATATCCCAACTTTACTTGGTGCAATCCCCGGGATGTCCGCCGCTGCTTCGTGGATGATGCGGCAAGAGATCGACAAGCTCGACTTCCCACCCGTCCCCGAGTTCGTCCAGTTGGTCATCGACTCAGGAGCCAATGTATACGGCTGCAAGATGTCGATGGACATGATGAAACTGACCAAAGACGATCTCGTCGACGAGGCAGAAGTTCTCGGCGCAATGGAATTCATGGAGCTATCCGAAGGGGCCCAGCTCCTACTCGTGTAGATCCATCCTTCAAGAATCAAGCCGGGGCTTCCAACTGGGAAGCCCCGATTCTCTTTAAGTACTCTGGATTCGACTACTCTGATTCTTCCTCGGCCTTAGCCATGATGCGCAATGCGTGCGGATCTTCACCATCCGTAAAACCTGAAAGCACAAAGATCGCATTCGTTACTAGTGGCCCTGGATTCCGCCAGCGATGTTGGCGATGTGCAGTAAACAGGAGTGTATCCCCCGCTTCTAGCAGGAAGATTTCATCCTCGACCTGATATTCTAATTGCCCGCGTAGACATAGTACAAATTCATGCCCTGTGTGGACGATCGGCTGAGGTCCGCTATTGGCTCCATTCTCGAGAGTTAATGCGAAGGGTTCCACTCGCCCCGAGAACTGCTCGCCCCCCAATCCCTCTACCAACCCGCGCGTGAAAGGCACTCGCGTCCGCTCTCCAGCCCTGATATGAATCACGTCGTGCAATTCAGGCTCGGTTTGGAAAAAAGTAGTGATAGGTATGTTCATTGCCCCTGCGACTTTATAAAGCGTGCTGACCGATGGAGAACTGCGCCCCCGCTCGATCAAGCTCAGGGCATTCGCCGACAGCCCGCTTTGCCTCGCCAGCGCCCTTATAGATAAGCCTCGCTCCTCGCGCAGCTGACGCAAGCGGATACCCACGTCGACTGATACCGCACTCTTACCAAGTATATCCATCGGTACTCCTCACATGAATTCCTTATCCCTGTTATTGTATCTTGAGTTGACCAATCCTCCCAGAGAACCACAGCACTTCTTCCAATACCTGGCCCACTAATTAATTCTTCCAAACTATCATCGATACAAACAGCGGGTTAGCGAATCCGGCTAATCGCCAAGACCCAATCACCCTGGTTCCCTTTGTTCTTCTAAGTCTTGCTTGGGAACTCGTTCCTTATCAGATTTCCAATTCGAGCTTTTATCCTCGTGGGATGAGCGAAGGATTCCTGTAACGTAGCGACTTGATCAAAAAGTCCTTCAAGATCTATCGCCCGATCCGTTGGCGCGTACCATCCCTGCCCCCAGCGGACAAGTTGCTGGCTGCGTTCATCAAAGAATTGTCCTATCTCTGGCGATGAAATTTGCGCCATCTGGTTGAGAAAGGAAATCCAAAGTATGGTGTTCTGAATCTGGATGACAATTCTCATATTTAAGTAAAGAAGGTCATTGGATAAGACAACCCGCCAACACTGGTCATATTGGACCTTATTTTCATTCCCGAGCAACTCCCTGATTAATTCCATTGAGTCAATCAAGTCAAACACCGACGCTTCAAGAGTTGAAATCTGTTCCGTTAATGACAATAAGATTCTTTCCGCCGTATCCATTTGTTCACTGAGAATCCACTGCTCGATGATCTCAACCGTAAGGTGGTCGATCGCTAAACTTTCGATTCTCTGGAACGAATCGGGAATCCAATCAGTAGAATGATTCATGGACAGCATTGGCGATTTCTTCTCCCTAATTCTTGGCGGTGGATGAATAGCGACCATCGGCAAGGAATGCCGCTTCTCACTTCGAATCGCCCTCCTCGACCTCTCTCGTGATCCCTCTCTTAACTGCGCGGCCCTCGACTCGATACCTGGATCCATCCCTCATATCAAACTCGACCTCGAGGCACGCGTCTAGATCTTTCATCACAATGCAAAAGGGTGATGAAGAATTTGGTAACAACGTGACACCCACGCGTCTCTGCAGCATCTTTCGTGAAGGTACACATAATCTGCTCTCGGAATCGCAAGAACAGGGACACAAGGTACGCATCCTTGTCAGATGAATGTTCTTATTAAGTTGACTTTGAGGTCGGAGTTTAGGAATGCGATGGGATGGAAATATCTTTGCTTTGAAGGTCAGTGGATCGGAACAGCAAACTAACTCACCATTTGCTGGATATCCTCCCAGGCGATCACACGCAGTCGCCTCCAGAGAGAATCGTCTTGTACGCGCTCTGTGAAATCAAGCCAATCCTTTTCAAGCTTCGACCAATGCAAACGCGGCGCGAATACCCAGAGGTGAAACTCACGCTCTAGAATATCCGCGAGTTCACGTCCGATGGTGAGCGTGCGCGCCAGTTGGTAGTGACGATTGCAGGTTGGCGGTTCAGAATCTGGCTCAGGTCGCAGACCCATCGCTAGATGGTTTGTGAAACGGGATTTTTCGACTTCCCAATAGCGGCAGGGCAACCAGTCACCTCCAGCTGGGAGGTGCATCTCCGGGCAACGGCGTTTTGTGAAGCGTGAGCAGCGGCCAAAACCGCTCTTGCGCTTAGATTCAACCAGAATAAGGTTTCTCTCGCCAAGAAAAAAAAGGTCAACCTCAGTCTTGGGACCGCTGCCATCGATCATGAGAAGAACATCATCTAGCTTATCCAGGCGCATCCCATCCACGTCGAATCCCCAATAGTAGGGGGTTAAAGCATCGTCGGCCTTGTTTTCTTCGTTGGGATTACCCCACAGAGGTCTGATATTCAGAAAATCTATCAGCGAGATTGTCGGCTGCGCCAACGGGTAGATCACGTTCCACAACAATGCATTTTCTGAGGTTGGATTGAGGAAGTTTGTTAGCACACTCTCAGGGAGGATTGAAAAAATACTCTCATTCTCTCCGGAAATGACCTGCTTTGGGAGCCACCTCCGCTTATCACCATGACCACTCCCCCTCTTACCGGAACTCCTATTGGGGTTGTCAGTCATTGGTTCTGCTGTCTCTTGCCTTTGCAGCTTCAGTCATTGCCAGCAGGAAATCGCTCAACCGTTTCTGGGCATCGAAATAAAGGTAGAGGACAGGCGATCCGTAGCCCTTCATCGCCGCTAGATCGCTTAGGGCTTGCCCTTCAAACAACTGCCCGAAAGTATAGTTCTTACCGGGTATGGCTTCATCTTTTCGGGGTTTCACCATCAGGATTAAATAGACCATATCCTTTAACCCACGGTCTGAACAGAGGTCACATCCTGCGGGGCTGGCCAGTGAGAACAAGCCGAGTTGATCGCGAAGCGTATGACGCAGGCGTTTCACCTTACCTTGAAGGGTTATCGACATGGGAGTATAGAGGCGCAATCCCAAGCCTCCCGCTTCCTGTGATTCGGAGAGGATTAAATCAACCACTTCAGATAATCCGCTTCCTGTGAACTGCAAATCCCGTGACGCGGCTCTCAACTGCACACCATCGCCCTGCCATAGCGGATCCGCCTGAGGCAGTGCACCCTTACGTTCGAGCCTGTGCAGAATGTGTTGGAGCTCCGCCCTGGTCCGGTGCCGGGCATCAAGATCTGTGGGATTTACTGAAAGCAGGTGCTGTGCGATTGCTGCGCCAATCTGCCATTGAACGAGCATCTCACCGATCGCTTCTGGGTTTGTGCTTGTCTCGAGCACAAGAACGGGGATATCCGCTCGTATCCACCCAGCCAGACGACGGTCCAATGCACCAGAACTGCGCAAGTACACAAAAAGGCGATCGTCGCCGTAGACATTCCCAGACCCCGGAGGTTCATCCCAGATCGGGATGAATCCGCTCTCCTCCTTCCCGCGCCCTGCAGCGAGCAGACCTTCGATCCACTTGAGGATCGGCTCCAAAGGCGGGTCGGCGAAAAGCGTTACTTTATCCCGCCCACTGCGGAAAGCCGCAGCCAGGACCGAACTGAGAAAGAGACCGGGATTCTGGGCAACATCCACGAGTGGACCACAGGCACGCGTCATGCCTACGCCACCCTGCACGAAGGACTGGATATCCGCGCCTGCAAGCGCTGCGGGCAGGAGGCTCGTCCAATTGAAGGGGGAGAGCCAGAAGTCATCCTGCTTATCCGCCTCAATAATTTTTTGGATACCCTTCTCTACAGCCCAATGATGCAATTTGGAACCATCTTTCGTGATGACGACGAAATGATCCCCTGTTTGCTCCTCAAGCTTCCGGAGCGCTTGTTCCCAAAAAGTTGAGAGTAAATGCTCTTCTATTCCATCTCCCGATGAAGAATCCACAAGAAGATAAAAAGTTGCTTCAGGTGCAATTTTCCTCTTTATTGTGCGTATGTCATCCGGATTTGCCGTACTAATTGTGTGCAAATCAATTCCGTTGGGCGGCGCCAGGATCCGCGCCAGCATCTCTGCAGTGATTGTTCCGCCCCCTGATCCAATGAGGACAAACGTTGTAATTGCCGGATCTAACACTTCTGCGAAACGGGTGAGTTCAGCGATTCCTGTCAACATTCTCGCAGGCTCTGATAACCACCCCAACCAGCGACGAACCTGCGCTTTCTCGCGATCGCGCTCCACCCAAAGAGTCACGTCCTGCTGCCAGAGCCTCTTCCCAACCTCATCTAGCTCTACTTCCGCCAGGGTCTCCCGCATTTTCGGTTCAAGTGCAGCGATCTCCTTCTGAAAAGCGCCCGCCTTCTCTTCAATCGTCCCCAAGATTGAACGATAAGATATAGCGGACTCACTTACACCCTGCACCTCAAGCTGTTCCGCAGCCGCATCGAGCGAGATCCCAAGATCATCCAACGCCTGCAATTGGCTGCGAGCAGTTGAGATATTCTCTGGCAGCGTCAGCTCCGGTATTCCATGATCCTTGAAAGCCTTCAGGGATGCTTCAGAAAGTGCGTTTACGGTATCTGGGCCAATCAAATTATCGACATAATAGGTGTCAGGATATTCTGGGTTCTTCATGCTCGTCGACGCCCAGAGAGGTCTTTGCACTCGCGCCCCCCGCGTGGCGAGTTTTTGAAACCGTTCCCCCTGAAACGTCGCCACGAATTGAGCGTACGCAAGCTTGCTGTTGGCGATGGCTACTTTCCCGAGCAAGGAGGAAGCGCGCTCTCCCTCTGCTTCGCCGCGCTGGAAAACATCCCTCAGCTGCTCATCCAGCGCAATATCGATCGGCGAGACGAAAAATGAGGCCACGGAGGTGACATAGTCGAGCGAACCGCCAGCTTCGAGACGCCCTTCCAAGCCAATCATGTAGGCTTCCATAACCTCGATGTAGCGTCCCAGAGAGAAAATCAACGTTGCATTTACATTGATACCTGCTCGAATGGAGGATTCAATCGCGGGGAGACCAGCAAGTGTTGCTGGAATCTTAATCATCGCGTTAGGGCGATTTACCGCATCCCATAGACGCCTTGCCTCCTCAATGGTCCTGTTTGTGTTATCGGCGAATTCGGGATTCACATCGATCGAGACGAAACCGTCCCCACCGTTCGTTTGCTCGAAAAGCGGCAAGAAAGCATCTGCCGCGGCGCGGATATCATCAACGGCTAGTTGGTTGAAGATCTTCTCTGCCGTCCACCCTGCCTGAGCCAAACGACGCAAATCGACCGAGTAACTATCGCTCGACAAGATGGCGCTTTCCAAAATAGTTAGATTGGA
>DAOUTT010000186.1 GCA_030668545.1 Anaerolineales bacterium
CCTAAATCCCCCAAAGGGGGGCGAACGGGGGGGAGAGAAAAATTACAGCAACTCTCAGCCCCAACGTATTAATAATGGCTTGGAGTTGAGCAGCGACAATCTGTTTGGTCACCCACACAATTTGGAGGAGAATTTATTTATTAATAAAAGCGCCGGGGGGCTCTGATGAACACACCATCAGATCACACTCGGCGCTAGAAGTTTCAGGTAGTGTCGCTTATATGCGTTGCAGACCTCACGCCCCGCAGATAGATCCTTTACTCCTTCACGTAAGGCTGCCCATCCGCCGCCGGCATTTGGCCTCGTCCGACCACGCCCGCGAGGACGATCATCGTCACCACATAGGGCGCCATCCCTAAGAGTTGAGAGGGAATTTGTACTCCGAGGATCGCCACTTTGGAGGCCAGCGAGTCGGAAAACCCAAATAACAAACCGGCGCCGAAGGAACCGAAGGGGGTCCAGTTGCCGAAGATCATCGCCGCCAGACCGATGAAACCACGCCCGGCAGTCATAAACTCATCAAAACGTCCAACCGAACCTAATGTGAAGTAGGCACCTGCGAATCCCGCCATCATCCCACCCAGGATGACCGCCATATAGCGCGTGCGGAAGACGTTGATCCCGAGCGTGTCCGCCGCCTTTGGGTGCTCACCTACCGAACGCATTCGCAGCCCCCAACGAGTGTGAAAAAGCCCAATATGGAGCACGACCATAAAAATGAACATGGCGTATACGAAAATGTTGTTGTCAAACAGGATGGGTCCAAAGATTGGAATCTCCGAAAGGAGCGGGATTTCTATGGGTTTGAAGATCCCTGGATCATTTAAGGACTGATTGATCTGCATGAATTTTGACGAGATGAAGGCGGTCATGCCTCCGGCGAAGATGTTGATTACAGTGCCGGAGATAATCTGATCGGTCAGATACTTGATCGAGAGAATGGCATGAACAAGGCCGAGCAAAGCTCCCGTAAGAACGGCGGAGAACAAACCCACCCACAAACTCCCCGAGATACTTCCGACAAGCGCTCCGACCATCGCCGCCGCAAGCATCATACCCTCAATGGCGATGTTCACTACACCTGCTCGCTCACACAGAACACCAGAGAACGCTCCAAGCGTAATTGGCACAGCCATGCTAAGCGCCGTGTTGAGCAAACCCGTCAAGTTCATCGATTTGTCGGCTGCCGCCCAGACCAGAAAGCCGAAGATGAACAAGGCGGAAACGATCGCAAGCACCAGATTTGTGCGTCTCCCAAAACCACGGACCATTTGTACTCCACCTAGAAACGCACAGGCGATTGCCAGAAGGTTGAGGGTCATCAGTGTCGGCATTTGCCAATCGGGAAGATTCGATTCAATACCTCCGGGAACGAGTTTGAAAGTGGTGATTAAACCCGCCTCGGTAGACCGACTGAAGATCAGCCAGATCGCCGCCGCGAGCCCCAGAAATACAAGTCCCGTCACCCGCTGTCGGGTTGGTGTCAAATACTCGCTCTCACGCTGCGCAGCTAATGATGCCATTCTCAGTCGCCTCCCCAGCCGCGAATAGTTACGCCTTCTTCTTCAGCTTCCGGCTCTCGCAAACGGTAGATTGTACGGATGATCGCCGGCGCGGCGATAAAGACAAGTATCAGCGCCTGCAACACGGTGATAATGTCGATCGGGACTTGAGCGACAACCATCATTCTCGTAGCACCGTTACGCAGCGTTCCAAATAATAATGCCGCAAGGACTACACCCAGAGGGTGGCTTTTTCCGAGCAGTGCAAGAGCGATGCTGTCGAAACCGTAGCCCGAGGAGAACGCCATCGCTAAGTTGTGGTTGAGACCCAGGACCTCGTTCGTGCCGGCCAATCCTGCCAATGCTCCAGAAAGGGACATGGCGAGAACTGTGGTTCCCAGAATGCTCATCCCCGCATAGCGGGCAGCGTTCGGATTGGCACCCACCGAGCGTAGATCAAAACCCCATTTTGTCCGAAAAAGGAGCCAGTACACCAGCCATGCCGCAACGAGCGCTAAGAAGAAACCTAAATGAAACCTGATCGGTGATTCGAAGAAACGAGGGAGCATGGCACTTTCCTGAATCGTCGGACTGACGGGGTTGAACGAATCAGGGCGCCTCATCGGACCGCTCAACAGCCAGTCACTTATGCGAAAAGCGATGAAATTCAGCATGATCGTATTAATCACTTCGTGTCCGCCGGTCTTCACCTTAAGCCAGCCGGGGATAAAGCCCCAGATAGCTCCCCCTAATGCTCCCGCGAGTATTGCCAGAGGGATGTGGATAATCGCCGGCAATCCTGTGATCGAATACCCCACAAAGGCCGCAAATATCGCGCCAATAAAGAGCTGTCCCTCCACTCCAATGTTGAACAAACCTGCGCGGAAGCCAAGTGCGACCGCCAAGCTTCCAAAGATATATGGAGTGCTAGCGACGAGACTCTCGAGGAAGGGATTGAACGCCCGCCGGATTTCAAGACTATCCCCGCTCTGGAGAGCAGCTATTATCCGAGCGGGATCTCCAATCGATCCTGTAAAGAGCGCGGTGTAGGCTATCCTGACCTCCTCCCACGCGGCCCCAAAAGCCGCAAGCGGTGATTGCGCCCAGGCAGTGTAGACGCCTTCGGAGGTCACTGCGATGATTATCGCCCCCAACACCAGACCACTGAAGATAGCTAGCACGGGTATCGCCAGGGTTTGCCCAAGTTTACGCCGTGATGACGAGCCCCCAGAGGATTTGCCGTTGATCTCCTCTAACAGGATCTCGCTCGCGCCTTTTTTCTTGGGTTCTTGTTTCTCGCTCAAGTGTGGACCTCGCTGCGTACTAGGTTTCTCAACCGATTATTTCTTGGGAGCTGCTTCTTGATCCTGTTCAATACCCGCCATGAGCAATCCGATTTGCTCCTTGGTGGCCTTGCCTCCGGGCATTGTATCCACAATTTTCCCCCTATACATGACCGCTATACGGTCGGAAAGGGCCATGATCTCATCCAGTTCGGGTGAGACGAGCAAAACCGCCACCCCTTCATCGCGCTTCTCAAGTATCCGCCCATGGATAAATTCGATCGAGCCTACATCCAACCCTCGTGTGGGCTGGGAGGCGATTAATAGTTTAATCGGGCGCGAGAACTCACGGGCCACAATTAATTTCTGCTGGTTCCCTCCAGAGAGAGAGCCAGCGGGCGTTTGTGGACTGGGCGTGCGGATGTCGAATTCATTAATTCGCTCCACCGCCGATTCAACAATCGCCTCTTGCTGCATGATGACACCTTGCGTGAATGGCGGCAGGTAATAAGTGTTCAGCACGAGGTTATCGGCCACAGGGAAAGGAAGGATCAAACCATCTCGCTGGCGATCCTCGGGTACATGGGCGGCGCCTAATTCAGTGATTTCACGCGGAGTGGCTTGTGTTATCTCATCTTCCAAGAAATGAATCGTGCCCTCCTGCGGTGGGCGCAACCCAGTGATGGATTCCACGAGCTCGGTTTGCCCATTACCTTGAACACCGGCGATACCAAGAATCTCGCCTGCATGGACCTCGATGCTGATCCCGTCCACCGCAACCTGCTTGCGGTCATTAAGTACGACCAAATCGTTGACATTCAATACCGCATCGCCGACCTTTGGTGGATTTTTTTCAACTCCGAGTTTAACCTCACGCCCCACCATCATCTCCGCCAACTTGCTTTTGCTCGCCTTCTTCGGAGTCGTCGTACCCACCATTTTCCACCGGCGCAGAACGGAAATGCGATCGGCAACATCTAGCACCTCGCGTAATTTATGGGTTATAAAAATGATCGATTTACCCTGTTCAGTCAGCGAATGCATAATCTTGAAAAGCTCGTCTGCCTCCTGCGGCGTCAACACAGCCGTAGGTTCATCAAAAATCAAGATGTCTGCGTTGCGATAGAGGAGCTTAATAATCTCAACCCGCTGCTGGACACCTACTGCAATATCCTGCACATAGACATCAGGATCAACTTCAAGATGGAACTGTTGCGAGATTTTGGTTATGCGCTGAGAAGCAGTAGCCCGATCTAAAAAATTCCCTGTATGCAAGGATTCCTCGCCCAACATCACATTTTCTGTAACCGTGAATACAGGGATGAGCATGAAATGCTGATGGACCATTCCGATGCCTTCGGCGATGGCATCTCCCGGATCGTGAATCTCAACCTTCTTGCCACGAACAATCACCTCACCCTCATCCGGTTGATACAACCCATAAAGTATGTTCATCAACGTCGTCTTGCCAGCGCCATTCTCTCCCAGCAAGGCGTGAATTTCACCCTCATTCAAGGTTAAATCGATTTGATCGTTTGCGAGGACACCAGGGAATCTTTTCGTAATGCCGCGAAGTTCGAGGACAGGCTCCATGATCACTTCACCATAACGCTATAATTAGGAGGGGCAATCGAGGTGTGATTCTACCATTCTTACCCAGATGCACAAACCGGTAGTCTCCCCTCTTCCGCTCGCAGGTACTGTGTAAACTTCTACGTCTGTCGTCCCAATCTCGGAGTACCCGAGATTCGAGACCTTCGACTACCGTATGAAAATTACTGGGGCAGACATAGGTCTGCCCCAGCGATTCATAGTAATCGTTGCTTCTCGGGCGAATTACTCCACCGACTAGGGGGAGGTCGCGATTTCGCCCGCGATGATCTGTGCCGCCAGGCCGTCGATCTCCGCCTGGAGGTCTGCCGAGACCATGCCTGCCAGCTCGTGGTAGTCGGCGAGCCCAACGCCACCATTCTCAAGTGTGCCCATGATCAGGCCTGCTTCGAAGGTGCCGTCGACGACCGACTTGATGGCGTTGTAGGTCGTCACATCCATGAACTTCATGACCGAGGTCAGCGTGATGTCGGCGTACGCCTCATTCACTACCGCCCAGTCGTTGTCGACACCGACGATGTAAGCATCACCGCGCTCCTGCACAGCGGCAGCCGTGCCCAAGCCAACCGGTCCGGCGACGGGCATGATGATATCCACGCCCTCATCCATGAGCTGCTCGCCCATGAGGCGTCCATCTTCGAGGCTCTCGAAGTTATTGGTGAAGAGACCCGTCTGCGTCTCAATATCCCAACCCAGAACTTCTACACTCGTCCCATGGACTGAATTGTAATGAGCAGCGCCCA
>DAOUTT010000100.1 GCA_030668545.1 Anaerolineales bacterium
CCTCAACATCCACGTCGACGCCGCGTGTGGTCAAGACCAGGTAGGTACTCTCGTGGATATCAACATGCTCTGGCAATTCCGTTAGAGAGCAGGCAAAATGAGCGTCGGCATCCGGGTGATGCTCAGGAGTGGCAAAATCCGCCCGATCATCGGCTACAACCACACGAAACCCAAGCCACTTGGCAAGGTGTACGATAGCTTTACCGACATGACCTCCTCCGGCTACAACAAGAGTTTCATTTGCTTTGATCGGTTCAATAAACACCTCTGCCTCACCTCCACAAATGCCCACATCCCCTTTTTCAGGGTCGCGGAAGGCATACACAATTGATCGCGTATCTCCATCTTTTAGCGACTCAAGCGCTTCAGCGACCACGCGGCTTTCCATCTCACCGCCACCGATCGTTCCATCAATGCGACCATCGGGGAAAACAATCATCTTGCTGCCGGCCCGCCGCGGTACTGCACCCTGGGTTCGAATCACCGTCGCCAGTGCTGCTGCTCCACCTCGACTCTCAAGCTCTGCCAGCGTCTGGTAGATACCCACTAACCCTCCAAAAGCGCCAGAATTACAGGAACCAACTGCTTTTTTCGAGAGACCACACCGCGAGCCTCGTACGTTTCATCTGGCAGACGCTTATATGGCAGCTCATAAAGAAGCGCTGGAGCTCTGCGGATTACGATTCGGCTCGAACCGTCTACGATGTCGGTTACCATTAGAAGTGCGAAACTCAAACCGCGTCCTTCGATGAGATTATCTAGCGCTTCATTGAGCCCTGATAGATGATCATCCACTTCACGAAAATCGGTCACTTCAGCCTGAGCAATCCCAAATTTCAATCCGGCGGATTCATAAACTTTCAAGTCGCTCGAAACAACATCATCGGGGTCACGTGACGCGAGCCCGGCGGCTGCTTTAAGCACCGCCTCACCGAAGCTCTCAGTAGACTCGTTCTCCAATGGAGAACCGCCGACGAAAGCCCACCGGCTAAGGCGTTCACATGCACGGTGATCGCGATCGGTAGTTGTTGGGGAGTTTAGGCGAAGCGTATCCGAGAACACACCGGCAAGGAGCAAACCGGCGATAGCAGGCGGTGCGCTCATGCCATTGTCCTCGATCCGTTCGGAGACTAGCGTGCTTGTGCTCCCAACAGGGTCCACACGGAATCGAATAGGCAGCCGCGTCGGTGGATTGTTCACACGATGGTGATCCAGAACTTCAAGAAGATCGGCTTCATCCAATGATCGGATCGACTGACTTACCTCATTGTGATCAACAAGAATGATCTGGAGCCGGGGTGGATTGAGCAAATCCCGCTGCCGGCATATCCCGACATAGCGCCCATCCTGATCAACCACCCAGAAATCATTACGCTCTTCGCGCAGCACTCTAGGGAGCCCTTCACGTATTCGCGAACTGGAGAGGAATTTCGGCACCTCGGTGTCAGCCACTTCCCTGCACGGTTGATCGAAGAGTTCCTGAAGTCGGATATCTTGCAATTCTAGTCTTGGTCCGACTAAATTACTCAGGGATCGAAACAAGCTGAACCCTGAGATAAGACCGAATGGTATTCCATTCGAATCAACAACCGGCGCTACCGTTCCGGTTCGATTGGCGATCGCCCACGCATCACGCAGCGTTTGATCCGGCGTAACGGTGTCATATCTATGAACGACAACTTCGAAGCGGGGCGATGCATCAGCCAGAAACTCAGGAGGAGATAATTCCAGCCGGTCGAGAACCCATGCCGTCTGTGCGTTAACTGGACCGGCGCGAGCAGCTACAACTTCGCCGTCGCCCTTAGCATTCCGGAACCAGGCATAGCCCATCGCAGATGCGATCGCATCGGTATCCGGGTTAACATGTCCAACGACGTAGATCTTGCTCATTCTGTCTCTACTCCACATTTTTTATTGATGCCGCTGGTTGTGATTCTTATCATACTATGTACACCCGCTCGAAAGGGGTCATTCTTGCGATTTCAAGGCGCTCCAAACGCGTTCGGGCGTTACAGGCGCGATCAGCACGTCCGCACCACAGGCATCCATGACCGCATTCGCAACTGCGGGTGCAACACCGTCCATCGGAATCTCAGCAACTGCCTTCACACCGAAGGGATGGGATGGCTCAAACGTCTCCACGAAGATCGTATCCAGCTCAGGCATCTCATGCGCGGCGAAGATATGATAATCTCGGAAGTCCACCTCCCGCGGACGACCTTCTTCATCATAGAGCATTTCCTCACACACGGCATAGCCAAGCGCCTGCGTCATGCCGCCTTCAACCTGCCCGGATGCTGTCAGGGGGTTAACGATCACGCCTGAATCAACAGCCATCAATAACCTATCGACGATCACCTGTCCGGTCTCAACGTCGACCGTCACTTCCGCAAACTGGGCGGCGAACGGCGGCGGAGCGACGGGAGAAACAAAGGAACCGACACCCATAATCTGTTCCTGATCTTCGTGATGTAGAGCGTTGAGGGCAATCTCCTCCAACGTGATGGACCGCCCATCGGGTGACCAGGCACATCGATCTCTCAGCACAATCTCATCAGGCTTAATTCCCTCTGTCTCTGTCCCCAGCATGCGCGCGGCGCGGTGGCGAATTCGATCCGACACTTTCTGTGCTGCGCCGACAACAGCCGCGCCGGAGATATAGGTCGTACTCGAAGCGTATGCGCCTTTATCGAATGGGGTGAAATCCGTATCCGAAGAGTAGACGATGATATCTTCAACGGGAACACCCAGGACTTCAGCCGCTTGCTGAGCTAGGACAGTGTCCGAACCTGTGCCCAGGTCCGCCGCACCGACAAGTAAATTAAATGACCCGTCTTCATTGATCTTAATGCTAGCGCCACCCATGTCGAGGTAAGGGATAGCCGTCCCCTGCATTACCAAAGCGACGCCGATCCCCCGGCGGAGATGAGGTTTTCCCTCAACGGCGTGCCACTCCAGGTTTTTGAACTTCGCATCCCACTCTACGCCAGCTCTACCTTGCCGGACGCAATCCTCCAACCCACAGGTGTTAATAATCTCAGGCATGGGCTCTCGTCCTTCCGACCAGGCGGTGCTAAATGGATGCAGCTCACCCGCACGCAAAGCGTTCTTCAACCGGAACTGCAGCGGATCTAGATTTAATTCGCGCGTAATACGCTCCATGTGCCGTTCAACAGGCCAGAAACCTTGCGGAACACCGTAGCCTCGATAGGCGCCGGAGGGAGGAGTATTCGTGTAAACGACATCTGCATAGAAACGAATGTTTGGTGATTCGCGGTACGGACCATCGCCCACATAAAGCGCCATTGCTTTATGCCCGGTATTGCCGGTGACGGTGAGGGCATGACAGCCGTAAGCGCCGGTATCGCTCAAAACACGCATCTCATTGGCAGTGATTGTGCCATCGCTTTTTACACCCGTCTTCATGCTGATGCGCATAGGATGGCGTGTTCGTGCTCCATAGAACTCCTCGGCGCGTGTAAATTCAAAACTCACCGGTCGACCTGTAGCAATCGTCAGGTGCGCAGCCACATCCTCGACCAAGACTTCCTGTTTCCCGCCAAAACCGCCGCCAATTCGCGGCTTGATAACCCGTATCCGTTTCGCTGGCAGATTTAGAACGGGCGCAATTTGACGGCGCACGTGGAAGGGGACCTGCGTGCTGGTACGGATCACGAGGCGATCATCCTCATCCCAGTAAGTCACAACAACATGCGGCTCGATATGTGCCGGACTTACTTTTGGAACTTCATAGGAGGCTTCAAAAATATGATCCGCTTCGGAAAAACCTTTCTCTACATCGCCGATGTCAATATGGATCTGAGCAGCGAGGTTTCGGCTGGGATCCGAATCAGCGAAATTTACATAATCCGGTTCGTCATGGATTTGCACCGCACCCTCAGCTTGAGCCTCGGCTGAATCGAGGATCGCCGGCAGCGGTTCATATTCCACCTCGATTAAATGCAAAGCCTGCTCAGCGATCTCTTCAGTCTCCCCCGCGACGAAGGCCACGCGGTCACCGAAGAATCGCACCTTATTATCTAACGAGAATGTATCGAGCGGACCGGGGATTGGGTCGGATTGACCCGCAGTGGAATACGCCACGCGGGGTATGTCCTCCGAGGTTAATACTGCCGCCACGCCAGGCAGCGAGCGAGCTTTGGAAGCATCTATCCGTTTAATCCGGGCGTGTGCCACCGGGCTGCGCAGGACTTTCGCGACCAACATCCCGCGCATTTCAATGTCCGCCGTAAAAGCCGGCTTACCCATGACCAGTTTGATCGCGTCGACTTTCGGCTCAGGGGAACCCACGGTCTGATATGCCTCAGTCCTCGGGTTAATTTGAATGCGAGGCATGACGCTTATCTGTGTTGCGATTTCAGGGCTATCCGATCCCAATAAAGTTCGGGAGTCTTCAACATCATCAGGCGGGAAGAACAGATCCGGTGGGGCTGGAAGTGGCGCTTCAAGAGGTTCCACAGACTCCCCGCGCAAGATAGCGGCAGCGCGTAGAACAGCTTGGACGGGTTTAATATAGCCGGTGCAGCGGCAAAGTACGCCTGAAAGCACTTCACGAACCTGAGCTTCCGTTGGATTCGATTCTTCTTCTAATAAAGAGCGGGCGGCGAGGATCATCGCCGGTGTGCAAAAACCACATTGAATGGCTCCCGTATCGACGAACG
This sequence comes from Anaerolineales bacterium, assembly GCA_030668545.1. GTDB lineage: Bacteria > Chloroflexota > Anaerolineae > Anaerolineales > E44-bin32 > E44-bin32. The sequence continues at coordinate 4,683 of DAOUTT010000100.1, forward strand.
CCTGCTGCAAAGGATCAAGCCCTTTGCTTTCCCGCCAGCCATGGTGTGGATGCTCCCCCAGCGCTTCGATCGTCACCAGCTCATGCCCATCAGCTTGGACTGCAAGCATGACGCAGCTATTCACAGGTTCTCCATCAAAGAGCACAGTACAGGCGCCGCATTCGCCAGTTTCACATCCGTGTTTTACTCCGAAAAATCCCAACTCCTCACGCAAAGCCGTGAGCAAGGTTGTCTCTGGCGGCACATCGATCTCGATCGGAGTCCCATTGAGAGTGAAACAAATCATCATCAACCCTTCACCTCCGTCAAGAGTCGCCTTGCGAGGACACCAGCAATCTCGGCGCGATACGCCGCGCTAGCGAAGGCATCACCAGCACCGGAGTAGGCTTTTTCCGCAAGCGCAGCGGCCTCCGCAAGGCTCGCACCTTTTTCGAGCGCTTCTTCCATCTCGGTCAACCGGATGGGTCGTTCACCGTAGCCTCCAAGTGCAGCGACCACATGACTCTCCCCTTTAGATGTCCGCTTCTCAGCGACCGCAAGGCATACAAGCGGTCGATCTGCTGGTGAACGCGAAACTTGTTCGTAAAACATCCTATTTGGACGCATCATTTCTAGAGCAACAATCAGGCGAGGCTTACGCGTATCGTCTCGTTTCTCCAGTAATTTCTCCAGCGGCTCTGAATTATTCCCTGGTTCGGTTATAACGGATGTGTCCAGCGAGAGAAGCGCAGTCAGCAAAGGAGAACGACCGTCACCTGTCATCACGGCGCCACCGATAGATGCAGCATTGCGGATGTTGAGCGCGGCTTCCTGACGGCAGGCTTGCCCGAGAGCCTGAGGAACCTCTTCCTGCGCTTTGATGAGGGCCTGGAGTTTTATCGTTGCGCCGATACGGATCTTAGACTTCCCGGCTTTAAGCTCGTCAAGCTTGAGATCCTGTAGATCGATGACAGCGGCGACATCGTAGCGCTGTGGTGTCAACGCAGTCCCCCCGGCGAGCGGTACCCCTTTTTCCATCAATGCGAGCGTCTCTTTAATCGTTTTCGGGCGGTGATAGTTCAACGATCCCATCTGTTTCCCTCTTTTCGAATCGCGCTCAATCTGGATCCACCGTCCAACCCAGCGATTCCAATACAGATTCGTCGCCAGGTAGCCTGGGATAATCTACCAGAACTGCATCTGCCTCTGCCGCCACCGTACCATCCGCAAGGATTAGTTCGGTATGGGTGAAAGCAATGCGCCCTTTTTTCCGTACTACAATGCCCCGCAAACGCAATGGCTGCTCACTTGGAACGGGTTTGCGATATCGAATTTCGAGCTTAGCAGTTAATCGGAAGCGGGTATGCTCTCCAATCATCGCCGCTCGCTCGGCGATCTCATCCAACATCGTTGCGACGATACCCCCATGGACGATCCCAGGATATCCCTCGAAATGACTCGAGATCACGACCTCCGCCATCACTTCATCCACACCCACCTCATAGAAAGAAAGTCCCAGTCCATTTTCATTCTCCCTGCCACAAACGAAGCAGTTTGCCGAATTCGGCTGTTTGTTGTGAACACCCTTTTCAATCTCAATCTGAGCGCTGGCCATCATTCATTCATCCTTAGATAAAATTATTGGGTCTCCACCGTTCCTACTCTTGAGGGCTGAAGGTGTCGATCAGCAAGCTGACATCCCCGCCGACGGAATAAAGTATCGGGCATGTTGCGCCATGGTCGATGTACTCCTGAACCTTCGATTGTGCTTGCTCGGGCGTACCTGAGGCGGTGATGCGGGCAACAAGGTCATCCGGAACGAGGTGTTTTGCCTGTTGAATCTGCTCGTGGGTGGCCGGCCATCCCAATATCGCCTGAATCTCGTCCACCACTTCCTGCGCCACACCGCTCGCCTTAGCGATATGCGGCTGTTGGGCGAGGTACTGCGTGAGCAATTCGCGGCTTCGATCAAACGCCTTATTTTCATCCTGGTCGATCGAACACACAATCAACTGCGGGCGGTCGAGATCTTCGATTTTCCGGCCCGCCTTCTTCACCCCGCTCTCAAGCATCTCCATCGCCCTGTCGTTGTACTCGGGAGGTACGCAGTAGTTCAAGACAGCGCCGTCAGAGATCTCCCCCGTCAGCTCCATCATCTTCGGCCCCGTGGCACCAATGTAGATCGGAACGTTGCGAGGCTCGCGGCGCCCATGGACGACGTCGAGCTCGATCTCCTCCACATTGTGGAACTCCCCGTGGAAGGTCACTCGCTCCATGTTCAGCAAGCGCCGTAGGACCTCGACAGTCTCACGCATCGCCTTGAGCGGCTTTCTCCTCTCGATTCCGACATTCTTCGCCAGAGGGTCCCACCATGCGCCGATGCCGCAGATTATCCGATCCGGCGCCAGATCGTCGAGCGTGAGAAGCGTTGCCGCCAGAAGACCGATGTTACGTGTCCAATTGTTGATCACCCCCGAGCCGACTATTATTCGCTCGGTGACAGCGGCATAGGCCGCCATGGGGACAATCGCATCTCGCACGAGGCGTGATTCCGCCTGCCAGACCGCTTCAAATCCCTTCTGCTCGGCATAACGGACGATATCCAATCCGTCCCGAAGATCGTGAGCATCTTGCAGGTATAAAGCAACGCGTTTCAGACTCATGGTTGACTCTCCTCTAGGTCTTGCATGAACTCGAAATTATAGCTTTCGCGCAGATATTCAAGATCCTCCGGAAGGTCATCATCAAG
>DAOUTT010000200.1 GCA_030668545.1 Anaerolineales bacterium
CGCCTTCTTTGTTGTCCGGCGCGTAGGACGGGTCCTTGGCAGAACAAACCGGAATGCCATACGGGCGCCAGAACTGATCGGGGTCGGTCAGCGTTTTTGAGACGAGCTTATCGGCGCGCGCCGGCTCCGGAATCCCCGCCCAGAGAGGAAGAAGCAGGGATTGATCAATACGCGTAGTGTCCGGCAAGCAGATCTCGGAGTTAATCTCTTTGCCCAATCCCAGCACTTCGATCCGCTCGATTGTGGTGTTGAGTTTTTCGCTCGTGAATACCCCTGTATTCCAGAACCATTGAAACTTGCGGTAGGATATCCGTTCGACGCGGGAGCGCCCACGACGTCCACGACTATAGATGAGTATCTTGAGCTTGCGGGCATCTTTCTCCGAACCATGGATGCGAATAAGGACGCGAACCGGCGGGTCGAAGGAGCCCTTTACTTCAATCGAGTATTCTCCACGCCCTTTACCCAGGCGTTTTCCCGTGAACGATGTGTCCAGGTCCCGATCCCGCTGCCGATAGACACTTCGCTGCGCCGACCAGGTCGACTCAACCGCATCTTTGAGAATCGCCAACCGCGGTTCCATACCTTCAACCGCACGCTCTCGCCTGATTTCGCGAGCGATATGGTTCAAAGACTGGATCTCACGATAAAGGTAGGAGGCCAGATCGACCGTCTCAACCATCGATATATCCAGCCCCTGACTCCAGCCATGCCAAAGTGCAAACGCGGGCCAGTCGTCGAAACCAGAATGAGCTGCGTGGTCCCATTCTGGCCATCCATCCTGATCCCGGTCGTGGCGTTGGGCAAACCACGCTTCCACGAAGCGCCGTAGCGGAGTGAAGATCTGCCGCAGCCAGCCTGTATCCTCGGTATGCTGATATACCATCCAGGCTAATGTCGCCAGGAGCGGGATGCTGTGAAGCCCACTGCTTTTACGGCTTAGATTGGGAAGCCACTCTATTTCACCTTCAGCATCCTGTGTTTTTAAATAATTATCAATAAGTCCCTTTGAGAGGGACGGCGCCGCAGGAAGAATTTGCGAGATTGCCAGAAACGCATCCTCTGCTGTATACCCGGACCCTTGCGGGCTGAAGCCATTTCCGTCCTCACTCGGGGAGAAACCATCGTCCACCCCTCTACGCTTAACTAAGATAGACCCGGGCTGGAATTTCACCGGTCCGACGAAGTTCCCTAAGATCTCTTTTTGAGTCAACCAGAAAGCGCTATCCCAATCGGGATTCCCTGTTTCGATCTCCACCAACCCGCTGTTCTCCATCTCTACGCGGGCGCGCTCCTTGTCCCAATTAAATTGGACCCGTTTTCGCGCCTCGATGAAAGATTGATTCGTTGTGCTCTCGGCTACCTGCGCCCAAACCCAGGCGCCAACCTCTCCCGGCAAGAGACGCCCATGCACACCCAGAGTTGGGTAGGGTGCCGGTTCAACACGGGCACCGCCGGATAGAAATATTACAGGGTGGAGTCCGGCAGTTCGACCGGACAACACGCTGACACCTTGAAAGGTGCTCTCACCGAGAGCCTGGGGATCCTCTCCGGGTTGAAGCAGGCCATATAATCGAAGGTGAATATCCTGGGGTTCGTCTCTGCGGTTCGAGATCGTAAACCTACCCATAACAACGTGCGATGCAGGAACCCAATATTCAGCAACAACGCCCACGTGGTTGAAGGGACTGAAGTCGAGCCTTACATAGTCAGGCAGAATTGACCGCATCACCGGTATAGCGTGGAAACGCGCTGGGTCCGTGATGAAACGGTCACCCAATCCGAAACCTGGGAAAATGCGCATCGCTCGAGCTCGTAACCCATACGTCGTATTCAGGGAGAGAGAGGGGGGTTCCTCAGATTCAATCTTGAGTTCCCAGATATGGTCATCCGCGATATCGATATCTGAGAAGCGAGCGTCGCAAGCCAAACGTACGGCAACCGGTCCATTAAGTGGAAGTGACCAAAGTTTCATGCATAGATTGTATGAAGCTAATATGAAATCGTCAAAGGTATCCATGATTAATCACACCCTTGCACTATTCTAATTACCACATCACCAGACATCTGTCTGTCATACTCACTTGTGTGCGTCTCATGCTAGAATAGCGTTACTTCCTTCTGGAGAGGTGCTTAAAGCCCATGAAACTTTCAAATCAAGGGATGTATTTCGAGGAGTTCGAAGTGGGGCAGCGAATTACCAGCCCCGGTCGGACGATCACCGAAGCTGATGTGGTTACATTTGCGGGGTTGTCCGGCGATAGCAATACGATTCACACCGACGCTGAGTACGCAAAGGGAACCGCCTTCGGTCAGCGTGTTGCCCACGGTCTTCTAGGCGTTTCCATCGTCTCCGGTCTTGCCATGCGAACCGGCATCATGGAGGGGACGGTGATCGCCTTCCGCGAGATCAAAGACTGGAAATTCAGCCTGCCGGTCTTCATTGGGGACACCATTCACGTCATCCTGGAGGTAAAAGAAAAGAAAGCGATGCCGCGGTTGGGCGGCGGCTCAATACTTCTCTCACTCGACGTCCGTAACCAGGACGATCAAACGGTTATGAAGGGGATTTGGACGGTCCTCGTTCGAAGCCAGGCGGCCGAGGTGTAGTATAAATTGTAAGGGAAAAGCCAACCTGACTCATTATCCTTGCCCTACAGAATTTATCTTCCCTTCACCTGCTGCATGCTATAATCACGAGCCATGAGCGATCTATCGGACGATCTCTCCGAGGAAACGGGTTCAGTTCCCTCCGAGCCCGAAAACGAGCGGCCTCTGGAAACGGATGCCCATCCATCCCCCGTTCAAGATAATATCGACAGCCCTCAGGCGCGATTTAGACGCCTGCTGGAGGGCGATATCTCCTCCGAAAAGTCATCCTCTTTGCCTGGCACACCCCCTATGGATGACCCGGAACTCAAGGGTGATGGGATGGTTCAAGACTCCGACGATCTCTCCGAGACCGAACCCCTCGAACATGATCTGACCGAGAACGATCAAGCACAGGCGGCGAATCCACAGGATCCCTCTAGTGGCCCTAGTCCAGAGCTAGATTTAAGGTCGGATGCCGAGTTTTTACCTCAACGTGTGCCGGAAACAGATATTGGCGCCACACAGGTCGGTCCCTCCGCCTACATCCCTCCCGCCCAACCAGAAGAACGGCGCGGCAGGGATTGGAAGCGCTGGGATACCTGCGGTGGATGCGCTCTGCGAATGGCCATTTTCGGAGCTTTTGTTTTCATCGCCATTGTGATCGGAATCATCTCTTTCGGGGTTTACCAATACTACTCGCTGGCCGCCAGCCTCCCCTCCGTTGAAGATCTACACGAACATGCCGCTCAGTTTGAAACGACACGCATTCTCGATCGTGATGGTAATCTGCTGTATGAAATCCTCGATCCCCAAGCAGGTCGTAGAACATACGTCCCGCTGGAAGAGATTTCCCCCTACATGGTCGCGGGGATTATCGCCACGGAAGATTCCCAGTTTTACAGCCACCCCGGGTTTGATATCTGGGCTATTTTCAGGGCTTTCTGGCAGAATTACACGCAGGGGAGTGTCGTCTCTGGTGCTTCCACCATCACCCAACAGGTCGCGCGCAACCTGCGGTTCTCTCCGGAAGAGCGAACCAGGGTAACCGCGCGCCGCAAGTTGCGCGAGGTCTTACTCGCAGCCGAGATCACACGCCGCTACTCGAAAGAGGAGATACTCGAGCTTTATCTCAACCAGCATTACTTCGGGAATCTCTCCTACGGTGTGGAAGCGGCAGCGGAAACATATTTCAACACCACTGCCGACAAATTGACGCTCGCACAGGCATCTTTCCTAGCAGGGCTCGTTCAAGCACCTTCAGTTTACGATATCTACACGAACCGCGATGCCACCCTGAATCGTCATCGCCAGGTCCTCACCCTGATGGTGGATACAAGCGTTGAGGATGGATGCATCTTTGTGAGCAATGCGCAACAACCAATCTGTATTACACCTGAAGATGCAGGCAGCGCTGCTGCCATAATCATCAATTACGAATTCCAGCAGCCCGATATCCAGATCAGATACCCTCATTGGGTGATTTTCGTACGTGGTGAACTTGAGGAATTGTATGACCCGCAGACGATCTACCGCTCGGGGTTCACCGTCTACACGACCCTAGACCCGGTGCTGCAATCCGAAGCACAGGAGATTGTGAGCGCACAGGTCGAAGCCCTGGCGGACAATCGCGCCACGAACGGCGCTCTGGTGACCATCCGCCCGGACACAGGCGAAATCCTGTCCATGGTCGGTTCGGCAGACTATGAAGCCAGCGATGGTCAGATCAATATGGCCGTACGCCCTCGTCAGCCGGGATCCTCGATCAAACCGCTTACCTACGCCGCCGCATTTGAGATGGGATGGACCCCGGCTACGCTCATCTGGGACGTCCCTTCAGAGTTCCCGCCTTCGGGGAATCCAAATGATCCCCGCCCCCCCTATGAGCCTGTAAATTACGACGGGCGCTTCCACGGCCCGGTTACCGCCCGCTCGGCGTTGGCGAACTCATACAACGTACCTGCCGTCAAGACGCTTGATTTTGTCGGGATTTATGACAACCCTGAGACACCCACAGAAGACGGTTTCGTCGCCTTCGCTCAACGCATGGGGATCACAACGCTTGACCGCGACGACTACGGTCTCTCCCTTACGCTGGGTGGTGGAGATGTCACCTTGCTCGAGTTGACTTCAGCCTATGCAACCCTGGCGAACAGCGGGAATAGAATTCCTCCTACCAGCATTTTGCGAATTGAAGACCGGGAGGGTGCCGTCGTCTATCAGTACGAAACTCCAACGGACAACCCTGTCATCCGCCCCGAGCAC
>DAOUTT010000092.1 GCA_030668545.1 Anaerolineales bacterium
AATTGTAATTGGAAACACTATTCTTTTCATGCTATTTCTCTCTCGACACATTAAACCCAACTTCGATCTAAGTCGGGCGTGAAGATAAACGCTATGGATTCCTGCTTTGATGTCGATTGTGACGTGCTTCAAATATTACATTATTCTGGGTTTCGATTCATTAGAACAAACAATCGCACCCACTCAGAGGGGAGATCAGGAGAGCAGAGCCGCTTGCCTGCTCAGGATAAAGTCATCGTAGGATTCACGAATCAAGTGGTTGAACTTGGGAATTAATCGTAACGAGCACACAGCAAAACTCTTATTTTGAGTGCTGTATGCCCAATTATTGCGTTGAGGTGCCGAGGACCAGAATCGAACTGGTGACACCTTGATTTTCAGTCAAGTGCTCTACCAACTGAGCTACCTCGGCACGGTCAGAGATTGTACTTCCGCCGAAAGGGCGTGTCAAGCGAACATCCTAATTTGTCATCTGAAATTGAAAACTGGACTTCTATAATATCCATTTTACTGGGCAATTATTATGGGTTGTCATTCTGAGTCAAAGCGTAGCGGAGGCGAAGAATCTCGTTGTTCCTATCTAAGAGTTTTCACGGGTGAAGAACGAGATTCTTCATCGCTCTGCTCCTCAGAATGACATCATCCATCTTGTTTAGGATAGCAATTAAAACTAGGGGGGGGAATCAATAATCACAGGCTATGGCTCTCGATGAGCAACTAGAGGCTGATCACCTCCAAGTCGCGTACCTCGAGCCACTGCTCCTCGGCGAGAGGGAGGACGCCAAAACGAAACCCGCCCTCAGGGGAAGCGATCGCATATTGGTTGTCGATCCAGGTTATAAAACCCAATGGGGCAGGGGGCAATACGGTAGTCTGCAAAATCGTTTCCCCATCTACAGAGAACCGCGCCTCCTTCTCTAACCAATCAAGTTCGTAACGATGCCAACCGTCAAGGGGGCTTGAAATGAGACTCTCCTCCGCTTGTGCAAATTGCAGGGCGGTGCGCATGACTGGCTGCTTCACCCCCGGAATTTGCGCCAGGGCGATGGTGCCCAGCGCGAGCGGGGCTAAGACGAGCGATGGTATTCGCGGGGTGCGTAAAACGGCAGCTTTCCATCCACAACCGGGCATACCGGGAGCCAATGCGAGGTCATGATGGGGGGAGCCGTAGAAAAACCAGATGGCTTGCGGAGAAGATGGCAGCCGACGGGCTGCGCCTCCCTGGCCGAGCGACAGACTGAAGGGGTCGTTCCAGAATCCGAAACCAAGCGTTCCTTGAGGGTGGGGCATAGAAGCGCGAGCCTCGAGGCGCATTTGAACAGGCGGGTTCCAGGGAAAGCTGCGGCGAGAGAGGCGGCGGTAGTCATCAATTTGTGCGTCCGAGTAACCGCCACTGTGGGCGGGCAGCGTAAAGCGCACATGATCCGCGTCCAAACAGCGGACTCGACCGCCTCCAATCTCAAGTGGTTCCCAACGGGGTGAATCGCTCATCACTGGCGATTATAGATTTTGGTTTGCACATAGGCAATCGTGTATAATCCCTCAACTATTGCTGGAGAGGTGGAATGGAGATTACCTGGTATGGATTGTCGTGTTTCCGGATCACAGAGCGCGGCAAAATCAGCATCGTAACAGACCCATATGACCCTGCAATCGGGCTACCGAAACGCAACCTCAAGGCAGACGTTGTAACGGTCAGCCATGACGCGCCTGGACACAATTTCCTCAAGGCTGTAAAGGTGGGACGAAGAGTGATTGATGGTCCCGGTGAATTTGAGATCGGGGGAGTGTTTATCACGGGAGTTCGCAGGGTGTCGAAGAAGGAGAAGGAAAACGGCACAGTGCCGAAGACGCTTTACGTCTTCAACTTCGATGGTCTCACCATTGCCCATCTAGGAAATATGGCGACTGTGCCCTCTCAAGCTCAGATCGAAGAGCTTGGTACCGTTAGTATTGCCCTGGTTCCCGTGGGTGGAGGTGAGGCGCTCAATCCCTCGATGGCAGCTGAAGTGATTAGTTTGATCGAGCCCTCGATTGTGGTTCCAATGCATTATAAAACCGCGGATGACGGCCCAGAGCTCAGTACGGTTGCAGGATTCCTGAAAGAAATGGGAATCAGCGAACAAGACTCGCTTCCTTCTTTGAGTGTCACCAAGAGTTCACTGACGGAAGAGACTCAAGTAATCGTGTTAACACCGCCAAGTTAACAATCGTCGTTGAGTATATTATTCCGAGAGTGTCCTTCGAAAGACTGAGGGTTGATCGATGGCTTTGAAGTTATTAATGACATGGGATATGATCCCCGGCCGAGAGCAGGAATATTTTGAATTCCTTGTTCGCGAGTTTGTCCCCGGTCTACAGCGGCTGGGCGTCGAACCAACGGAAGCTTGGTATACCACCTATGGCGAAGGCCCCCAGATGTTGGCGGGATTCGTCGCTGAGAACCATGAAGTCATGCAGCAAGCACTGGCAACAGGGGACTGGGCCGAGTTGCGAAACAAGTTGTTTGAATATGTGACCAACTTTAGCTCGAAGGTCGTTAAAGTGACGGGGGGATTCCAGCTCTAGCCAATTCGTCAGGTTGATCATTAAATAGAAAGAGCCATGGGATGTGACCAAGGCTCTTTTGGTTAAGTGGGGCTGTTAATCATCGCTTTTAGTGTTCTTCTTCTCGCTCTTCTTTTCGCTCTTTTCGCTTTCTTTAGATTTAGTTTCGGCTTTTGAATCGTCTTTGCGTGAGGTCTGCCCGGAGGGTGACCGATGATCTGTTGCATAAAAGCCTGATCCTTTAAAAACGATGCCGACCGGTAAGAACACCTTACGAAGTGTGTGTTTCCTGCATTCAGGACATTTCTTCAGAACCGGATCGTCAAAATGCTGCTGCCGGTCAAACTGAACGCCACAGTTCTCGCATCGATAGGTATAGATAGGCATCGTTCTCTTTCCTTTATTAACTCGCATTATAGTCCTGCATCTAAGCGCTTTCAAGAGGAAGCAGGTATGAGCTCTGTTAATAATCTATTAACTACAATGATCGTTACGCTTGGCATCCAAAGATGTAGGTTGACGGCGTGGAAAGCGAAGAGTATGATCGGCTGACAGTTGGGTCGACCGGGCAATCGCGGGCGGCTATGCCGCTTGAGGAAAGTCCGCGCTCTAAAGAGCATGGTGCCGGGTAACACCCGGTCGGGGTAACCCGGGGATAGGGCCACAGAAAATGACCGCCTCAGGGCGTAAGCCTTTGAGGCAAGGGTGAAAAGGTGGTGTAAGAGACCACCGGCGCCGGCAGCAATGTCGACGGCCAGGCAACCCCCACCAGGAGCAAGGCCAAGCAGAGGCAAAACCCGCTTATGCGGGCGAGGAGCTGCTCGTTCCTTTCGAGCCTCGGGTAGGCTGCTTGAACCCCGCGGTGACGTTGGGTCCAGATGGATGATTGTCCCGATGATGGCCTTCGACGTTTCGTCGAGTCAGGATCGGACAGAACGCGGCTTATAGGTTGAGCCAATCGTCATGAAGTACTTCTGAAGCGCAAGCTTCAGAAGTACTTTTTAATTCTGAAAGTTTGAGCACGGGCCCGTGTTGGGCTGATGCCCGCCCTCGGATCTGGTCTCCTGTGAACCTGGAGAACACTTTCCCCAAGTTGTGTACCGAAAGCCAGCCCTTCGCATAGACATAGGACAAAAGTACTGGCAAAGATCTGTTCCCATTTCGCTTGCATCGGTAGGGGGAATTGTTATATACTGTGGGCGTTGGTGGGGGAATGTGGGAGAAAGTGGGGCGCCGGTGAACGCCGGCGTTTCGCAATTAATCGACAGGCTAGAACACATGTTCCTAGGACAATACACTCACAGCATAGATGTAAAGGGCCGATTGATTGTGCCGGTTCGCTACCGGGCGGCTCTTGCCTCGGGAGCGTTTGTCACGCAAGGTTTCGATCGCAACCTGCTCGTTTATACCATGGAAAGATTCCAAAAGTTAGCAGAAAGCACAACAATCCTGACCACGACAGATCCAGAGGCGCGTGCGGTACGCAGGGTGATCTTCGGCGGCGCGACGGAAGTCCAACTCGACTCCTCGGGCCGCATTTTGATTCCACCATTTCTGCGGGAGTACGCAAAACTGGATGGTGAGACGACGATCGTTGGTACGGGTGAATACTTTGAGCTCTGGAATTCAGGTGCGTGGTTAGATGAACTCAACGACGTGATGGATCCAGATATCAATGCCCGCCGCTTTACTCAATTTGATCTCTCCGCGGGGTAGCCAATGAGCGCGTCCACAGGCGCAGTTTCTGCCAATGGACACACCCCGGTACTTTACCAGAATGTGCTCAATGCGCTGAATTTGTGTGCAGGCGGGCACTACATAGATGGCACGGTAGGCGCAGGCGGACATGCGGCGGGCATCCTCGAATGCTCTTCTCCGGATGGCCGACTGCTTGGATTAGACCGTGACCCGAACGCGCTGGAACTTGCGAAATCCCGCTTGGAGCCATTTCGTGATCGGGTGAGCTTGCGTCATGCATCTTACACAGCAATGCATATCGAAGCATTGGCTCTGGGGTGGGAGCAGGTGGATGCAATCTTGCTCGATCTGGGGCTTTCATCGATGCAGCTTGAGGACCCAAAACGTGGTTTCTCGTTCCGCTTCGATGGTCCCCTGGACATGCGCTTCGATCCAGAAGTGGATTTCATGGCGGATGAACTCGTAAACCATATGCCGCAAGACGAATTGGCAGATGTGATCAAGCGCTTTGGAGAGGAGCCTCGTGCCCGGGCAATTGCAGAGGCGATTGTGCAAGCCCGTCCACTGAAAACCACCCTCGAGTTGGCTGAAGTTATCGCCAGTAAAGGCGCGATGAAACGAAAGGGTATCCACCCGGCGACGCGCACCTTTCAAGCGTTACGGATTGCCGTCAACGATGAACTCAATGCGTTGAGGGCAGGGCTCGAAACAGCAGTAGGGCTGCTTTCTCCGGGCGGGAGGCTGGCCGTGATCTCTTTCCACTCGTTGGAGGATCGTATCGTCAAGCGCTTCTTCCGCAGGGAGAGTCAAGACTGTATTTGCCCTCCAGAGCAATTGGTTTGTTGCTGTGAACATTCGGCGACTTTACGAATTCTAACAAAGAGGCCAATAAGGCCGGAAAGCGATGAGATTTCGCTCAACCCTCGAGCTCGAAGTGCTCGTTTGCGGGTCGCAGAGCGTCTGTCAATGGCATGATCCTTGCAGGTACTGATTCGAGCAGTGCCGCCGCAGGTGAAAACGTGAAAAAACGTCAAAAACAAGCATTCAAACTCACACCCTGGCGGTCCCAACTTCGGATCACCAGTCGAACGGTGCTGACCGCCCTTGTGCTCCTGATCATCGGTGGTCTTTACCTTGCGGTGAATGCACGCGTCGCTCGTTCTGGTCGCAGCGTGCTGATCATGCAATCGGAGCGAGCCGAATTGCAGCGGCAGATCGCAGAATTAACAGCCACGTTTGCAGAATTGACCACACCGGATCGCATGCTAGAGCGGGCTCTTGAGTTGGGGTTCCGCCCGGCAGAACTTGGAGACATCGAATATGTCGTTGTCGCCGGTTATGTTTCGGCAGATCCCTTCATTGCTCCAAAACCGCCAAATTCCACAACAGAACGCGATGGCGGGTTATCGCCCGCATATACGGAAACACTCGGCGATTGGATATCGCGGTTAACGTCACCGGGGAGAGAGGGAAGGCAATGATCCCAACCGGTCTTCCCTATCGCAGGGTAAGCGTGTTGCTCGTGATCATGGGGCTGAGCGCTCTGGCGATGTTCATCCAGCTCATCAGAGTTCAGTTTGGACCCTATGCCCCCGTATTCTCCACATGGATTGAAGCTGCAGAGGACAATGAAGCCGAGATCGAACCGGTGCGGGGCTTGATCTACGATCGCGATGGTGATCTGCTCGCCACGAATGTGCCGATGTACTACTTGGAAGTCGAGGTTTTCCAGCTCACACAGGCGAGCCGGAAACAGATCGCAGCGGTGCTTGCTCGAACCCTGGTGCTCCCTTATGAGGACCTTGCCAACCAGTTGAATACGGATTGGGGTTCTCTTGGTCAATATCGCATTCGCTTGACGCGCGAGGTGGATGGCGGAGAGCGTTGGCCAATCACGATAGATCAGGTTGCTGCAGATGTATTGAAGAGCTTCCTGTTGGATCCAGAAGCACCAGATCTTAGCGGATTGAAGCCGGTTCCTGCACCCAAGCGGGAGTACCCAGCCAGTGCGCTCGCGGGTCATGTCCTTGGGTTTGTAAACCAGGAAGGAAAAGGTTATTTCGGCATCGAGGGGTTCTACGACAACTGGCTGGGAGGCAAGGCGATCACAGTCGAGCGTGGTTATATCCCTCCAGAAGCGCGGATTCAACCGGATACACCGACGGGTGTCAATCTCGTATTGACCCTTGACCTCGATGTTCAGCAAATGACAGATGACATCCTGGCGAAGGCGATAGAAGATACGGGTTCTGAAGCGGGGCAGATTATCGTCATGGATCCACGTAATGGTGAGATCCTGGCGATGGCGATTTTGCCCTCACTGGATCCAAATAATTATGAGCCGTGGCTTGAAGAGCTGGGTTTAGAAACTGAGGATTTGGAGACCGAGGAAGATGAACTGGTCATTAACCCGGCTGTAGGAGGGCAGTTTGAGCCAGGGTCGACATTCAAGATCCTGACGATGGCGGCTGCGATCGACGCCGGCGTGATTGAGCCCGAGGATCAATTTATCGATCGAGGCGTAATTGAGGTAGGAGGCGTGAAGATCCGCAACTGGAACGGGGGCGCCTGGGGACCGCAGACAATGGTGGGTTGTATTCAGCACTCCTTGAACGTTTGTCTCGCCTATGTGGCCTCTGAGAAACTCGGCGCAGCCCCTTTCTATGATTATCTAACGGCTTTCGGGATGGGGAGAGTGACAGGAATTGATCTCTCCGGCGAGGTCGCTGGGCAGATGCGCACACCGCGCCATCCTGAGTGGACAGAGGCGGATCTTGGTACGAATTCATTTGGGCAAGGGATTTCTGTGACGCCTGTGCAGTTGATCGCAGCGGTTGGAGCCGTTGCTAACGAGGGCGTCATGGTTCAGCCCCATATTGTTAGGGCTGTTGTGGGTCCGGAGGGTGCCTATTGGCCGAAACCAACAACGCTAGGTAGACCGATTTCGGCCGAAAGTGCCAAGACCATAACGGATATGTTGGTCCAATCGGTCGAGGGTGAGGCGAGATACGCACACGTGAACGGCTATGAAATTGCGGGGAAGACAGGCACAGCCCAGATCCCCACTGAGAGTGGTTATGACGATCGCTGGACCATCGCTTCTTTTATTGGTTGGGGCCCGGTATCCGATCCGAGGTTCGTGGTTCTGGTGCGGTTGGATAAGCCGGAATCCTCGCCCTGGGGTTCTGTCGTCGCTGCCCCTGTTTTCCGTGATGTTGTTGAGCGTCTCGTTGCCATGTTAGAGATCCCGCCTGATAGCGTGCGGGAGCAGATAGCAGCAGGAGAGTAGGAAATAAATTTCAATGTTGACAATTGGTCATCTCGTTGAAGCGATTACTGAAGAGAAAATCACCGGGTTGGGTGAGGTGATTACCGACGCGGTTGTCGATTCGCGCCAGGTGACCCCTGGTGGTCTCTTCGTTGCTATGGAGGGGGAATCGCAAGATGGTCATGATTATGTGACTGATGCTTTTGAGCGCGG
>DAOUTT010000162.1 GCA_030668545.1 Anaerolineales bacterium
TCATCGTCCTTATCGAGATTCTGGATGCCGGCGGCGAGCATCTGCCTCTGCCCTCCAGGTCCGATGAGGGCAATTCCAATACCGGATCCATAGCGTTGGCGAATTTTCTCTGCGGTTTGATAAACGCCCTCTCCGGCGAGGTCGTCGGCGGGCTCAAAACGACCACCCCGGGAGTCCAGAAGCAGGACATGCCAGAGATTGTCCATGGGTGCGGCCTCGATAAGCAGCGCTTTGATACCGAGATGGGCCAGCATCAAGCCCGTTGTTCCACCGGCGTTGCTCTCCTTGACGCCGCCGGTGAGTGGGCTCTTCCCACCTACCGAGATCCGATCGCAGGAGGAGAGGCGATGTCCCACAAGCAATCCCGGCGCAAAGATGAGTTTGTTGTGCGGACCTAACGAATCGCACTCGGGCGGAACCTCGTCGAGAAGGACGCGCGCAATCATGCCGCGTCCGCCGAGACGCTCCCAGGCGGGAGGGGTCTGCTCTTGCCTCACAACCTGTCTTCTCATATCCGCTCGCCAGACCTGCATCATCACCTCCGCAATCTATAGTCTATTGTGTTCCAACCCGAGCGATTTCGCCAGTTGAAGGGACATGCGACGGTGAGCAAAAGGAACTTGAGAAGACGACTGCCGCCGGTACAGAATGGGTATACCAAGTCTTACCTAAAAAGCTCTCCTCCAAATTATGTGGGGGACCATATGGATTTACGGTACCCTGCCCTACGACATTAATAAACCGCAGGGACCGACCCGTGTGTCGGCCCGCCTCCATCAAGCAATAAGTTCTCTGCCTTCCACATGACTCACTTCTGGAGTCAGCAAGCTCTGCTTGCGGGCTGAAGCGAAGCTTCAGGATTTACAGAACCCGCTACTGAACTCAGCAAGCTCCGCTCACGATCGGAAGCAGAGCTTCCGCACTCCACATAATTGAGAAGTGTTTGATGCAGCCCCGAGATCGTTCAAATGAAAGATCTTGAGTAAACAACTAGATTATGACGGGAAAGGTATGCGCGATGAGGTCAAGCATCTGCAGGGTTTAGAGGAGTCCCGTTGAGGCTTTCAACTCGTTTCTCATCCCGCACCCTGCGTCGAACTCGCAGATTAAGTGCGAGGAGACCGACTGCAGCCGCCAGGCCAACGAGCGCCATTCCGGCCGGGTTGTCCGTCCGGTCGGCGTTGCTTTCAGCGAAGAAAGCGAGCAGGATGAAGAAAGACAGTGTACCCGTCGCGAGCGCTAGTCGGCCAACATCCGACCACGCTCCATCTCCAGAAGCCCAACGCAGGAGACGCAGTACTCCAAGCGCAAGGATGATCAAGAACCCGATTGTTAACACAGGCGGAACACCCAGTTCGGGCAGCGCCCAACCACCGATGAAGTAAGCAATGATGGAGAGAAATCCGATTACTCCGATCCAAAGCGGACGCAAGCGTGGAGCCGGTTGGGGTGGTCTGAACCGCTTGGGCATCCGACGGGCCAGGAAGTATAGACCAACCGTGGCGATGACCGCGAACAGGTAGGGGATAAATGGATGGCGATAGGGGGCCATGGCGAGTGCGCCGAAAAGTACAACCGCCGCCAGGAGAATGGACAAGCCGATCACGCCGCGTCGGCTGGTCCAGGGCTCATCCCGCCGATCGGCGTACAGTATCTCCGTAAGCAGGATTGGAATGGCGATGCTCACCGTCGCATGGTAGAGTGTGAGGGAAACACTCCAGACCCAATTCACACCAGCTAAGCGACCGTATGTGCCCAGGATTCCGAGATCCATCCAATTCGGGTCGAAGAAGGATTTAATCATTAACCCCTCCTCGATGATGCCGTAAGCTAAGCCGAGCGTGAGGATCGTTGGCCAACGCTTATCCCAACGCAGCGTGAGCTCGCGCGCCAGCACCGCTCCGCTTCCATAAAGCGCAGGGAGGATGAGGAGCATAAAGGGGTTGAAAAACTCCACCGGGGGAGCCGATCCGGAGAGCAGCTCACCGATCGCAGGTGCCAGGAAAAAGAGGAAGAGCGCAGGCGGGATTCGTCTCACGATTTAAGTCCTTTGTATGTCTTTAATACCACTTCGTATTAATAGGTACTCAACTAGCAGTATAAATGTTGCAATTTTTAAGCGGATTGATTTATAAAAGGAACCCTGAAGAGGATTTATAAACGACGTGAACACAGAATCAAGAGACAAGTTTCTCGCCTATCTGGCGCTGTCTGTCGGGCTTATCGCCATAGGTTTTTCGGCGATTTTTGTGCGTCAAGCGGATGTCCCCGGTACTGTGGCCAGCTTCTACCGCATGGCAATCCCTACCGTCATCTTTGCGGCTCCGGCCATTAAAAGACTCCGTGAGCGAAAGTGGTATGGACCGCCATTGTTTTGGGCTGTTATTGGCGGCTTGGCTTTCACGCTCGACATAGCTTTCTGGGCCTCAGGAGTGGTCCTCAGCGGGGCGACTATTCCAACGCTGCTGGCAAATACCGCTCCGGTGTGGGTTGGACTTGGAGCGCTGCTCTTCTTCCGCGAAGAGCTGCCAAGGAAGTTCTGGTTTGGATTGGCGATTGCATTTCTCGGAACCGCGCTGGTCTTGGGCCTGGAATCCTTGGGTGCTATTTCGTTCGATCTTGGTGCATTTTTGGGGTTGATAGCCGGCATATTCTATGCAGCGTATTTCCTGATCACACAAATCGGTCGTAAATCGTTGGATGTGCTGTCTTATTTCTGGGTTTCAGGGGTGACCGCCACGGCCGCTCTCTTCATCTTTAATCTTCTCTTCAGCCAGCCCATGTGGGGCTTCACCCCCAAGACCTATTTCAATCTCCTGGCTCTCGGCTTGATCAGCCAGGGGTTGGGTGTGTTGGCGATAAATTTTGTACAAGGTCTCCTGCCGGCGACGATTGTCTCAACAACTCTGCTCGGGCAACCCGTCGTGACAGCTCTGTTGGCGGGCCCTCTCCTGGGCGAAACGCTGCAGCCAGCGCAGATCGTTGGCGGGGCGGCGGTCTTGCTGGGTGTATTTATCGTCCACCGCAGCCGAGCTGGTAATCGACAAACCTGAAATCTTATAGCCCCGAATTTGGTTTACGGGGAAACGGGTATCAGGGACTGTGGTCGTCGGCCATGAGAAGATTGGCGATCAACCGGTCGACCTTTCCCATCGGATAACTCCCCAGGTCGGGCAGCGCAGCCCAGCATAGTTGATCATGATCCAGCGCTTGTGGCTCTCCGGATAGAATCAGGCATTGAAAAGCATGGACGTTGACTTTGAAATGGGTGTAGGCATGAGGGAAAATCCCCAATAGATCCCCGACCTGAACATCCACGCCTAATTCCTCCTGAATCTCTCGCCGCATGCAAGCCTCCATGCTCTCGCCAGGATCCTGTTTCCCCCCAGGAAATTCCCATAAACCGCCAAGAAGTTTTCCTTCGGGTCTGCGGCCGATAAGAACCGTATCTGCCCGTTGAATCACGGCCGCCGAAACATGATAGAGGGGAACTCGTACGCCAGGCCTGGGGATGGGCCTTTCGAGCTGGGTGCCGCAAGCGTAGGCGAGGCAGTCCTGCATGAGTGGACATAAACCGCACTGAGGTTTACGTGGTGTGCAAATCGTTGCCCCCAAATCCATCAGCGCTTGATTGAACTCCCCGGCTTGCCCAGATGGCATCGCTTTATCAGCCCACTCGTGAATATGGAGTTCGCCCTGCCGCCGGCGCGGGTCGACCTCCAGATCGATGAGCCTGGCGATGACGCGCCGCAAGTTACCATCTAATGCTAGAACGTCGACATTGAAGGCCAATGCGGCGATGGCTGCAGCGGTGTAGGCGCCCACTCCCGGCAAGCGCTCGAGGTCAGCAACCTGGTCAGGGATAGCAGCGTGGAATTCATCCAGGATCATGTGAGCAGCTTTGCGCAGATTATGGGCGCGCCGGTAGTAGCCAAGGCCTTCCCAAAGGGAGAGCACATCATCGGCAGTGGCACGGGCCAGGGTTTGGATATTCGGAAATTGTTCCATCCAGCGCGTATAGTAAGGGATGACTGTCTCTACACGAGTCTGCTGCAGCATGACCTCTGAGATCCATATAGCGTAGGGATCTTTGGATCGACGCCAGGGGAGGTCGCGGCCATGAACACGGTACCAACCGAGAAGTTTTTCTTGTAGCGTTGCGTTCATGCGCCGAATTGTACAGGTCTGATGGGCCAGGGGACAAGGGTATAATGCCGTCCGCTGTATGTGTTGTGCCCTATCTGGCGGTTCGCTTAGGCGATTATTCAAAACCACCCAGGACATGAGCGGCGGAACCAGGAGTTGTTTATATGCCAACGTATGATGATGCTCTCGAAGAATACCTGCGAGAAACCTTCGCGATTGAAGACGATGTATTGACAACTATTCGTGAGAACATCGCCGCTCGCGGGCTTCCACACATTTCTATCAACCCGGAGGATGGACGCTTCCTCGAATTCATCGTGGCAGCATCCGGGGCGCGCCTGGCGTTGGAGATCGGAACGCTAGGCGGTTATAGCGGGACGTGGATCGCAAGAGGGCTGTCCGACGATGGCCGCTTGATCACGATCGAGGTGAATCCTGAACATGCCTCGGTCGCGGCTAGCAATTTTCGACTTGCAGGGCTTGCAGAGCGTGTGGATATTCGCGTGGGCGACGCCCACCAACTGCTGCCCGAATTGAAAACAGAGGGGCCATTTGATTTTATATTCATCGATGCCGAAAAAATGGGCTACCCGGCGTATCTGGAATGGGCGCTTGAGAACCTTCAACCGGGCGGTATCGTCGCTGGGCACAACGCTTTCGGGCATGGTGCTATTGTCGATGCCGCGGACACACGTGAGCGAACCGAAGCGCTGCGGGCGTTCAACCGCCGCCTTGCCGAAGATCCGCTAATGGTCAGCTTGATATTCCCTGCCGGGGATGGGATGGCAGTTGCGGTAAGAAGAAAGTAGGGCAACACTCTTCTTCTCCGCTGAAAACCATAGACCCGATTTTGTTTATTCCGACTGGATTTCGATCAGTACGGCCCTAACGATGGTGCGGCGCAGATATTGATCTGAGATTTCGTCATAGGCATCGCAGGTGATGAGCGTCAGCCAATCCGCCTCCTCATGACTTAAAGCCGAGAGATCATAAGGATTCGTCGACCAAACATAGGTCACATGATACACGTACTGTAACCCGTTGGCGTGCAGCACGATTCGATCGGCCCATGCTAGTTTACCCAGATCAGCAAAAGGTCCGGGCAGGCCGTTCGGCAAGACGACATGAGCTGTCAGTGCGGTGTTGCCTGTCCATGATGGGTATGCGGTCCCCTCTAAATATCCGACGCGGTCCCAAAGCCAAGTTAGATCCCAACCCTGATCGCCGGTCGAAACACCGACGATTGGAGCATTGATTTCAAGGGCGGGTATCTGCAGCCACATCTCACCGAGATTTTTATAGCTCAGGTCTAATGGTTGGTGTGGAATGTCGGACTGGCGTCCGGGGGCAA
>DAOUTT010000029.1 GCA_030668545.1 Anaerolineales bacterium
CGGATCGATGGATATGGAGAACATCGTTGAAGCGCAGAGCCCGATTGCTTTCATTATTCTGGCGCCGATCGCGGCACTTATATTCTTCGTAAGCTCGCTGGCAGAAATAGGCCGAGCGCCATTCGATCTGCTCGAGGCGGAATCCGAAATCGTGGCCGGTTTCCATATCGAGTACTCGGGTTTGAAATTCGGGATGTTCTTCGTGGCGGAATTCCTCCATGCTTTCACCATTTCAGCTTTGACCGCCACGCTCTTCCTCGGCGGTTGGAGAGGTCCCTGGGCGGAGCTGTACCCATTGCTTGGGCTGTTCTACTTCATCATTAAAACATCCATCGTATACTTTGTCGTTATCTGGATTCGTGGTTCATTCCCGCGTATTCGTATCGACCATATGAATAACCTCAATTGGAAAATGATTACACCTTTAGCGCTGGCGAGCTTGATTTTTACAGCAATTGCCGAGAAGGTGGCAACAGAGTATGGAATTAACCGGCTCGGAATTCACGTGGGCGCTAACATTTTCTTATTTATCATCATGCTGGCGGTGATTCGCCTTAATGCCCGCGCGGCACGTTCACGAGTCAAAGCAAACAGTGTGAATAAGACGGTCGCGGCCTCCAGCGGGTCGTCACCGGGAAGTTAGTTCGATGAGAGTGTGTGCATGCTGACACTGACTCAAATTGTATTTCTCGTCGCTGCCGCTATTACGTTGCTCGCAGCCTTCATGGTGGTCACCAGCCGGTCCATGGTGCACGCCGCGCTGTGGTTGATCATGACATTAGCTGGAGTTGCGGTGTTCTTCGTCCTGCTGAACGCAGGTTTCCTGGCGGTTGTGCAAGTCGCAGTTTATATCGACGCTATTGCGATCATGATCATCGTCGTAGTTATGCTCACACGTCATTCAATGGGGATTCAAGACCGACAGAAAAATAAAACCTGGTGGGCGGCCGTAATCGCTGCTTCTCTTTTGTTTGGTAGTTTGGTTCTGATGTTCACACAAGCCCCGCTGCTGGGCGCTGAAGCACCAGCTCTCACAATGGGAGCGGAGGCGATGCTCGAGGAGCTTGGATTGGCGCTGGTTGATGTAGACCGCTATATCGTTCCCTTCGAGGTCGCTTCGGTGCTTTTGCTGGCTGCATTAGTCGGTTCGATCATCGTCGCCTGGCCCGGGCGGAAGAGCCAGGATCAGGAGGATGAGTCATGATCCCCTTGTCCTGGTACATCATTTTGGGCGCGGCTCTCTTTAGCATCGGTATCTACGGTGCGCTTGCGCGACGGAATGCTTTGGCGATCCTGATGGCGATCGAGCTCATGCTGAACGCTGTTAATCTGAACCTGGTTGCTTTCTGGCGCTACCTGACACCGAATATGGTTGCCGGCAAGGTGTTCGCGTTAGTGGTCTTTACGGTGGCAGCCGCTGAGGCGGCTGTCGGTTTGGCTTTGATTATCTCGATCTATCGGCGGCGTCACACGATCGCTGTCGAAGAGATCGATATGATGAAGTGGTAGGCGAGGTGTTATGCAAATCGAGACCCTAATCTGGCTCATCCCTCTCCCGCCGATTCTGGCGTTTTTCACGATCGTGCTTGGGACGAATCGCAATAACCGTTTGAGCCACATCATAGCGATAGGCTCAATGGTTGTCTCGTGGGGCTTGGCGATGGTGGTGTTCTTCAACGCCGTCACGACCGAAGGTCTCGGACACCATCCATTCCACTCATCGATCGCGTGGATACCGACAGGCGATACCGCACTGCGAATTGGGGTGCTTATCGACCCTCTAGGTGCGCTGGCTCTTTTCTTCGTTGCCTGGACATGTCTGGCGATCTTCCTCTACAGCGTCGGTTATAACAATTACGGCAAACCGCGTGACCCTGAGGATCGTGCCGGTCTTCCCCCTCGCGCCGGTGGAATTGAGCCGATGTATGCTCGCTTCTTCGCCTTCATCTCGCTTTTTGCATTTGGAATGCTGACCCTGGTCATCTCAGATAACCTGCTTCTGCTGTTCGTCGGTTGGGAGATCATGGGCTTGTGCTCCTACCTGTTGATTGGCTTCTGGTACGGAAAACCATCGGCGCGCGATGCAATGATCAAGGCCTTCATGACAACGCGAGTCGGCGATGTCTTCATGCTGTTGGGTCTGGTTTACCTCTACTCGGCTACCGGCACACTCAGCTACCGGGAGATCTTATACAACGAGCATGTGCTCGGGATGCTGACAAATACTCCGTCCGTGATCCCGGCCCTCTCGACTGCCGGATTGATCGGCCTGCTGCTCTTTATTGGAACGGTTGGAAAATCAGCGCAATGGCCGCTTCACGTGTGGCTTCCAGACGCGATGGAAGGACCAACTCCGGTCTCGGCCATGATCCACGCGGCAACGATGGTTTCCGCCGGTGTCTATCTCATTTTGCGCTTCTTCCCGCTGATCACCGCCGGCTGGCACGAGGGCGGCCCGCTGACGCCGACGATGCTCGTGATCTCGTTCATCGGCGCGTTTACGGCGCTCTTCGCGGCAACGATCGCGCTAGCGCAGAACGACATTAAACGCGTGCTGGCATACTCCACAATCTCTCAATTGGGATTCATGGTCGCAGCAGTAGGGATCGGAGCTTACGTCGCCGCCGCGTTCCATTTGATCACCCACGCTTTTTTCAAGGCGCTCTTGTTCCTGGGTTCGGGCTCCGTCATTCACGGTGTGGAGCATGGTGTTCAACATACAAATGAACACATCGACGCCCAGGATATGTTCAATATGGGCGGTCTGCGCAAGAAGATGCCGGTCACATTCGTCACATTCCTGATCGGCGGGTTTGCGCTCTCAGGTTTCCCGTTGATCACGGCTGGTTTCTGGTCGAAGGATGAGATACTGGCCGACGCGTTCGCTCACGGGCACCTGGCGGTGTTCATCACGCTCGCCCTGGCGGCCTTCCTGACCGCCTTCTATACCATGCGTCAGATCACGCTGACTTTCCTCGGTGAGCCGCGAACAAAGGCAGCGGAGCACGCTCACGAATCAGTCTGGACGATGACGCTGCCGCTGATCGTACTTTCCTTCTTCGCCATCGCTGCGGGTTGGGTTGGCATCCCCGAGGGGTTCCCTGCGATCGGCGGGATCATTCCCAATTGGTTCCATGATTTCATCTCCGGAACGCTGCTCGAACACCCACAGGCGGTCGCTTTCAATCCTGTGCCACTGATCGTTTCGATCGGTGTGGCCCTGGGTGGTTTGCTCCTCGGCTGGCTGGTCTATCGGCGAGTGCCGGCCGGCGGGGAAGATCCGGTGAAAAAGCTTCTCGGCCCGATCTACTCAGTCCTGCGCAATAAATACTATTTCGACGAACTGTATTCCGCCGTCATCGTTCGTCCGGCGTACTGGTTTGCGGAAACATTCGTTTATCGTTGGATTGACCGGGGCGTCATCGACGGTTTCCTGCATTGGGTCGGGCGTACGTCGCTGCGCATCGGGGACTTCTTACGCAATTCCATCGACCTGCCCATCGTGAATGGCGGCGCCGACTTCATCGGCGAGGGTGTGAAGAAAAGCGGCAAGACTGCCCGCGTCATTCAAACCGGACGCGTGCAGGAGTATTTGATCATCGGCATGGTATTCGTTGGGATCGTGCTATCGTACATCCTGGTTCTGCGACCATAGGATATAGATCGGAATCTTAGACGGAGACACGTCTGTGGCATTTTTGCAAGCGCATCTGCTAACACTCATCCTTTTCTCGCCGCTGGCTGGCGCAGTATTGCTGTTGTTGATCCCGCGTGAACGCCTGCAAGCTATCCGTTGGGTTGCGCTGCTCGTTAGTCTGATCCCGTTCGGCCTTGCGTTGTTCCTGTGGTTTGCTTACCAACCCGGAGTACAAGGTTACCAATTCGTGGAGCAGGCGATCTGGTATGAGGCGATTGGCTCGAGTTACCACCTCGGCGTAGATGGCATATCCGTGCCGATGGTACTGCTCACTACTTTGCTCACTCCGCTGGCGATCCTGATTTCATGGAGCATTGAAGATAACGTTCGCTCCTATATGGCGCTCTTCCTGCTTCTGGAAACAGGGATGCTCGGCGTTTTCATGTCGCTAGATTTGCTGATTTTCTTTGTATTCTGGGAAATTGGATTGATCCCCATGTATTTCCTGATTAATCAGTGGGGAAGTGGGAATCGTGAGTACGCCTCTTTTAAGTTCCTGATCTACACCATTGCCGGGTCACTTGGTTTGTTGTTGGCGATTCAGATGATTGGCGTCGCCTCGGGGACGTTTGACCTTATCGTGATCACCGAGAAATGGTCTACGCTGAACCAGTCTCTAACACTATTTGGGCTGCCGATCACGCTTGCGATCGGCACAGTGAAGAAGATTGCCTTCTGGGCGTTCGTGGTCGCTTTCGCGATCAAAATCCCCATATGGCCGTTCCACACGTGGCTTCCGGATGCTCACACGGAAGCTCCCACTGCGGGGTCGATGATCCTGGCCGGGGTGCTGCTCAAGCTTGGCGCTTATGGTTTCCTGCGTCTGGTGCTGCCGCTCTATCCGGTCGAAGCGAAATACTTCGCCGGCGCACTGGGATTGCTTGCCGTACTGGCCATCGTTCTGGGGGCGTTTGCCTCCTGGGGGCAGGACGATTTCAAGCGCCTTGTGGCATATTCCTCTGTGAATCACATGGGATTCGTCGTTCTCGGTATAGCCGCCGCGGCGTTCGCCCAAGGGACGATGCAGGCGGATGATGCCGTGCTCGCAATCAACGGCGCGGTGCTGCAGATGTTCAACCATGGCTTATCTGCAGCGGGGATGTTCCTGCTTGTGGGAGTGGTCTACGATCGTGCGCACACTCGAGATCTAAACAAGCTTGGTGGCCTTTTCCCCGTAGCGCCGATCTACGGCGGCATCCTGATCTTCACTGCCATGGCTTCACTCGGACTCCCGGGCTTGAACGGGTTTGTGTCGGAGTTCCTCGTCGTTCGGGGCTCATGGCCGATTTTCACACTCTACACTGCACTCTCTATGGTAGGTCTCCTGATTACAGGTGCTTACATCTTGAAGGGTCTTGCCAAGGTGCTGCATGGCCCGCTGAACGAGAAGTGGCTCGGCCATAAGATGGAGATTAATCGCCGTGAGATCATCGCCATTGCACCGCTTATGTTTCTGATGCTCCTTATCGGCGTTTGGCCTGCCTGGATATTGAATGTCATCAATCAGACTGTGAAATTTCTGTTCGGTTGATCGAGGTCTTGAGAGTATTTATGGAAGCACCAATTCTTAGCATCGTCGTCTTCACACCGATCGTATTCGGGGTCGTCCTGTTCTTCTTCCCCGCGGAAAGACACCGCGAGATTCGCATCTTCGCGCTGACCGGTGCGTCGATAGCGCTTGCTCTCTCACTTTGGGCTTATTTCACGTACGACCTAGCCCTCGGCGGATACCAGCTAGTCGAACACTACCCCTGGGTTCCGAGGCTCGGGATCTCCTACCACGTCGGTGTAGACGGGATGAACGTCCCGCTGGTGTTGCTGACAGGAATTGTGATGTTCACGGGGGTTTTGGTTTCCTGGGGGATCGACGACCGCCCGCGCGAGTTTTTCGGGTTCTTGTTCATCCTTGCAACAGGTGTTTTCGGCGTTTTCGTTTCACTTGACCTGTTTCAGCTTTTCTTCTTTTACGAAATAGCGGTCTTCCCGATGTACCTGCTCATCGCTATCTGGGGTTGGAAAGTCACACGCGAGTACGCGGCGATGAAGCTCACGCTATATCTCTTTATCGGCTCTGTCGTCGCTCTTATCGGTGGTTTGGCAATGTATTTCGCCAGTGGGACTCATTCCTTCAGCCTTTTCGCCCTCGAGCAGGCGGGTTTCTCAGTGGACTTTCAGCGCTTCTGGTTCCCGTTTGTATTCTTCGGTTTCGCCGTGCTCGGCGGCATTTTCCCGGTACACAACTGGTCGCCAGACGGCCACGTGGCCGCACCAACGGCGGTTTCGATGTTTCACGCTGGGGTGCTGATGAAGGTCGGCGCCTTCGCAGCGCTGCGGGTTGGAATCATGCTCCTTCCCGAGGGGGCGAAGTTCTGGGCGCCGCTGATCCTGGGGCTGGCTACGGTCAACGTCGTGTACGGCGCTTTCATTGCCTCAGTCCAGTCTGACTTTAAGTATGTCATTGGATTCTCGTCGGTCTCGCATATGGGGCTTGTGATCCTGGGTTTCGCTACATTGAACTTGACTGGAATAACGGGTGCGGGGATCCAGATGTTCTCGCATGGTGTAATGACGGCGCTCATGTTCGCTGTCGTTGGGTTGGTTTATGATCGGGCGCATACCCGCGAAATCCCCAAACTGGGGGGTTTTATTAAAGTCATGCCCTTAGCCGGAATCGCTTTCATCATCGCCGGCCTCGTGTCGATGGGTATGCCTGGTTTCTCCGGCTTCGTCGCTGAATTCCCGATCTTCATGGGTTTGTGGCAGAGCCAACCGATCGTCGCTATCATCGCCGCGATCTCAATTGTGATCACCGCGGGCTATATCATGCGCGTCATCGGACGGGTCTTCTTCGGCGAGATGCCTGAAGAATTCAAAGGACATATCACGCCGATCAACAACTTCGATAAAATCGCACTCGTCATCCTGTCTGGAATATTAATTCTCGTCGGTGTCTATCCCTCAATTATCGCCCCGCTGGTTGAATCGGGAGCACAGGCAGTTATGGCATTGGTCGGAGGTGCCTAAGTGAGTATCGCCAGCTTCGAACCTTCAACCTTGCTTATCGTACTTCCCGAAATCCTGCTCCTGTTACTTGCAGGGATCATCCTGGTTGTGGGTCTCACCTCGCAGCGATCCGGGGGCCTGCTGCTGTCATGGTTGACCGCCCTCGGTCTCACAGGGATCCTCATCGTCACGCTTCTATTTGGCCGACCCGGTGAGAACGAGGTGTTGATCTTCGGCGGAATGCTGCGCCACGACTGGATGGCTTTCAGCTTCAAAGTGCTCTTTCTCTTCGTCGCGGCGATGACGGCACTGTTATCGGCCGATGTGGAAGGGGTAGAGGATCGCGGTGAGTATTATGCTCTGCTGGTTGTAGCAACTCTGGGCATGAGCCTGATGGCTTCCTCAGCCGACATGATCATGCTGTTTTTAGCGATCGAGACAACTTCGATTCCGCTCTACATACTCGCCGGTTTCAAGAAAGGTGACGATAAATCCACCGAGGCGGGGTTGAAGTACTTCCTCTTTGGAGCTTTGACATCAGCGGTGATGTTATATGGCTTCAGCCTGCTTTACGGTTTCTCCGGAGATACGAATATTTATCGCTTGTCGGAAGCGATGCACGCCGGAGCCGTTTCCCCCTGGTTGATCGGGGGGATGGCAGTCCTGGTACTGGTGGGTTTTAGTTTTAAGATCTCCGCGGTCCCATTTCACTTCTGGGCGCCAGATGTCTATGAGGGCGCGCCAACACCGATTACTGCATTCATATCAACAGCATCAAAGGCGGCAGGGTTTGCGGTTCTCCTGCGCTTCATGCTCGCGGTCTTTCCGGCAATTGAAGCAGAGTGGGTCACGCTTGTCGCTATTATGGCGACGGTGACGATGACCGTTGGCAACCTGCTCGCTTTGCCGCAGACCAATATCAAGAGGCTGCTTGCTTACTCATCCATCGCACATGCTGGATATGCCATGATTGGTCTGGTTGCCCTCAGTTCCTTTGGGACGGCCAGCGTGATCTTCTACCTGATAGGCTACGTAGTGACGAATATCGCCGCTTTCGCCGTTGTGATCCTTTTCGCCCGTTCGGTGGGTTCAGATGAGATTGTGGATTACGCCGGTTTGAGCCGGCGCTCGCCGGGACTGGCGTTGGTTCTGCTCGTGGCGCTGCTTTCGTTGGGCGGCATGCCGCCACTTGCGGGTTTCGTAGCGAAGTTTTATGTGTTCGCAGCTGCCGTCGAGAGTGGGTGGATTTGGCTTGCATTCGTAGGTGTGCTAAACGCCATAATCGGTTTGTATTACTACATGACGGTCTTGAAGGTGGTCTATTTATACCGCTCGGAGGATGAAGACAAACCCATTGCAATACCACGTTCTTATGCCCTGGTGCTCGTGATTTGTGTCATCGCTATACTGGCGATCGGAACGCTCAGTGCACCCTGGCTCGATTGGTCGATAAATTCGGCATTAAGTCTGTTCTAACAGCCTTATTAAGGGAGTTTGATTGACCCTCAGAATCGCTTGTGCTACAATTCCCGAACCATGAGCCAGGATGGTACTACGCCCGACAAGGCCCTTGCGCTGCGTGCGCTGCAGATGGCCCTTCTAGGCGTGATTGGACAGGTTGGCTGCCTAACACTTGTGATCATCTTGGTCGCAATGGTCGCCGGGCTGTGGCTGGATAACCAGTTTCAGACCCGGCCGCTGTTTACCATAATCCTGGTCATTGTCAGTATGCCAATAACGATTTTCTTGATGTTCCGCGTGGTCTTAACGTTTGCCCCTCGGATTCAGAATCTGACTAGCAAAACGATTGGATCAAGTGAAGAGGAGGAAGCGCAAGGTGGAGAACACCGAAAAGATTCCTCATAAACGCAGAAGGGGCTTCTACCGCTGGCTGATCTTGTTGATCATCGCCGGTAATATTCTTGCTGCGCGAGCATGGGCGCCCGTTATGCCTCATGTGCAGGTCCCGGCTGAGAATATCCTCGGACCTTTCAGTACAATCGTCGGCGATTTGTATTTAACAAACACGATAATCGCCATGCTCATCGCCGATGTACTCCTGATCCTGATGGCGCTGAGCGTTCGCTTGGCGACCCGCAGCGGCGATCTGGTCCTGAAGGGTTTTCCCAGCGCGATTGAGGCTGTGGTTGAGGGATTATACGGTCTTGTTGAATCGACAGCGGGCAAATGGGCCCGGCGGATATTCCCCTGGATGGCGACAATCGTCCTGCTTGTTCTCGTGGTTAACTGGATGGAATTGATACCCGGGGTAGACAGCATCGGCACACTCCATGAGCCGCATCAAGGCGCCCCAGCCTATGAAACGCAGGAGCTTTTCTCCATTGGTGGGTTGCCTGTCCGCGCAATTACACAAGAGGTGGAGGTGGAGGAGCATGGGGAAGGGGAGCATAGCTCATCCGAGACAGCGGCGGTCGGATTCACGCCATTTGTGCGTGTGACGGCGACCGACTTGAATTTCACGGTTGCACTCGCCCTTATCTCAGTGGTGATGACCCAGGTCATCGGCGTTCAGGCTTTAGGACCAGGTTATTTCTCAAAGTTCTTTGCCTTTAAGAATTTCGGTCGAATGTGGACGAAAGAACGACTGGGACCTTTTGATGTCATGATGCCGTTCCTGGATATCTTCGTTGGTTTATTGGAATTAGTAGCGGAGTTTGCGAAGATTATCTCGTTTTCCTTCCGACTTTTTGGAAATATCTTCGCTGGAGCGGTTCTGCTATTTGTTATCGGTTCGTTGGTTCCTGTCTTGGTGCAATCCGTCTTCTTGCTTCTGGAGTTTATGGTTGGCTTGATTCAGGCACTCGTTTTCGGCATGCTCACACTGGTCTTCATGTCGATGGCAACCCATTCCCATGACGATCATGGTGAAGAGCCCGCCGAAGCGCATTAGTACGTTTAGAGAGATATATTACGAAATCATCCGATACAGTGATAATCACGGAGGGTAAATTTGATATGGATGAAGCAGCTGCATTGGCAATCGCGCAAGGACTAAAATATTTAGGCGCAGGCCTGGCAATGGTAGGAACTCTGGGCGCGGGTCTTGGAATAGGCATCTTGGGCAGCGGGGCAGTGCAGGGGATCGCCCGCAACCCGGACGCTGCC
This sequence comes from Anaerolineales bacterium, assembly GCA_030668545.1. GTDB lineage: Bacteria > Chloroflexota > Anaerolineae > Anaerolineales > E44-bin32 > E44-bin32. Next base: position 9,827 of record DAOUTT010000029.1, read on the forward strand.
GGCGCAATCCAGATCAATATGATCCTGGCGATCGCGTTCGCTGAAGCGGTGGCAATTTATGCCCTCGTCGTGGCGATGCTGATCTTATTCGTCGGCGGGTAATCCGGTCGATCGAGAGGAGGAATTACTTTGGAAGGTCTAGGTATCAACCTCGGCTACCTCTTGGTCCAGGTTTTTAACTTCCTGATTATCTTTGTGATCCTGGCCGCCTGGATGTACAAGCCGTTGCTCAATATGATGAAGGAGCGCCGCGAGATCATCGCCAAGGGCCTTGAGGATGCGCGCATAGCATCAGAAGCCCGGGATAACGCCGAGAAAGAGGCGGAAGAGATCCTTGCCAAGGCGCAGCAAGAAGCAGGCAAGATCGTACGCGAGGCGACGGAACGGGGTGAGCAAGTTCGAGTGGAAATAAAAGAGGCTGCTGAAACTGAGATTGTAGCGTTGCGCGAAGACGCAGCTGCTGATGCGCAGCAGGAAAAAGAGAAAGTCCTGGGTGATCTGCGCGGGCAGGTTGCCGCTTTATCCATCGCCGCCGCGCAAAAAGTGATCGGCGAATCGCTGGATGAGAAACGTCAACGTGCGCTCATCGATGACTTCTTCAGTGGGGTAAAAACCGGAAAAGTTGTCTTGCTTGAGGGGAAAAGCATCGCCGGGACAAGCGCGGAAGTTACGAGCGCCTTGCCCCTGACGAAGAAAGAACAGGAAACCGTCAGCAAGGATGTGGTTGGCAAACTCGGTGAAAGCGCAACGATTAGCTTTCGCGTCGATCCCAACATCCTCGGCGGATTGGTCATACGCATAGGAGATAAAATCCTCGACGGCTCCGTTGCTGGAAAACTCGAGAGCTTGAGCCGCAGCTTACAGTAGGTCCTGCATTTCTCAAGTAAAGAGAGGAGTTGATCGTCTGGAATCTTTCTAGGCGAACAATTGCACATGCAACTCTCGAGGCTTATTGATAATCTAACAGATGCAGAACACGGCGGTCTGCCGGAAATTAACATTACGGCATTGACCGCCGATTCGCGCCAGGTAATCCCTGGCGCGCTTTTTGTCGCTTTGCGCGGGGAGAACTATGACGGTCACGACTATATCGCCGACGCTGTGAAGCAGGGTGCAAGGGTCGTCGTATGTGAAATCGTTCCTGAGCAGGTTAATATTGGGTTTATCCGTGTAGCGGACACGCGCTTGGCATTGGCAGAGCTTGCTGCAGCATGGAACGGCTTTCCCTCCCGGTCGCTCACGCTGATAGGCGTTACGGGTACGGATGGGAAGTCGACGACCTGCAACTTACTTTTTGAAATCCTGCGTGAGGCGGGCATCAAAGCGGGCATGATAACAACGGTGAACGCGGTCATCGGCGATCGGGTTCTCGATACCGGCTTGCACGTGACCACTCCCGACGCGCTGCAAGTGCAGGGCTACCTGAGGGATATGGTTGACTCTGGTTTGACGCACTGCATCCTCGAAGCGACCTCGCATGGATTAGCCCAGGAGCGACTGGCGGTCTGTGAATTCGACATCGCCGTCGTGACGAATATCACGCATGACCACCTGGATTACCATGGTTCTTACGAGGCATACTTCGCTGCCAAGGCTAGCTTGTTCCGTAATTTAGATCGTAACAAGGAAAAATCGGGAGGGCCGGCGAAGACGGCCGTACTCAATATGGATGATCGCTCGTTCGATCTCCTTCAACGAGAGGTAAATGCGCGCCAGGTTACTTATGCTCACAACACTCGCGCGGATTTCGTCGCTCAGGAGATATCCAGCAGTCGGGAGGGGCTAACCTTCAAGATCTCGAGCGCTCGGGGTGATGTTTTGGTCCGCAGTCCCTTAATCGGTGAATACAACGTGATGAACTGCCTCGCCGCGTTCACGGCTGCCGTGGAAGGGCTCGGCGTGGAACCCCAGACCGCCGCTGACGGACTTACACGGCTAAGCACCATGCCAGGAAGGATGGAGGTCCTCGATCTCGGTCAAACCTTTACCGCCATCGTCGACTTCGCCCACACACCCAACGCGCTCGAAAGAGCGCTTGAATCCGTTCGCTGCTTAACGCCGGGTGATGTAATCGCGGTTTTTGGCTCCGCCGGCCTGCGCGATCGAGAAAAACGGC
>DAOUTT010000319.1 GCA_030668545.1 Anaerolineales bacterium
GCAACGGGGATGTCGACCTCACCGATAACAGCTTCAACAATCTCATACAGCTGCGCCTCAAGAACCGCGCCGTTGACCTTCGGGTCGGCGGCGACGGCGTAAACATTGAGTTCCAATCCATCAACGCCGGCAGATTCAAGCTGTTTGGCGTACTTAATCCACACACCTGAGGAGACGGCGTTTAGGCTGGCGATAAGCGGCAGTTTAACTTCTTTGCGCGCCTCTTCGATCCACATGAGATGCTCATCCGCCTTACCGTGTTCCATCTCCGGGAAATAGGAGAGCGCCTCGGGAAAATTCTCGGCGCCAACCGAGAGTTCTTCTTCAAGCTGAAGAGCGTCCATGAGAATCTGCTCCTCGAACAGGGAGCGGATCACAAGTAAGCCCGCGCCGGCTTGTTCGGCGAGCTTTATCCGGTCGATGAAACTGGAAATCGAACTTGCAGCAACGACGATCGGCGAGTTTAATTCGATGCCCATATACGTTGTTTTTAAGTTTGACATTGGACCTCCGCAAGCGTTTATTTTTACCGGTATTGAGGATCAAACCACAGGAACGCTCAATAATAGTAACAGGTATCCTCCGGTTTAGGATGACATTTACACTACTGCTGTACCAGACAGGACAATAGACTCATCTGGGATAACCCAAGGGGTCCTGCGCGCTTATGCGCATACCCCTTAATTTACATCATATTGGTTCAAAAGGAGCACCAAATGGCCACAAAGAAAGCCAAGCGAAAGCTTGTTCCCTATGACGGGAATGCCGCAGCGGCGCATACTGCTTACGCGACGAACGAGGTTATAGCAATTTATCCAATTACTCCATCCTCACCGATGGGGGAGATCGCCGATGAGAAGGCCGCGCGAGGTGAGCCGAACATCTGGGGAATGGTTCCCAGCGTAACAGAGATGCAAGCGGAGGGAGGCGCCGCTGGAGCAGTTCACGGCGCGCTGACCACAGGCGCCCTGACGACGACTTTCACTGCTTCACAGGGCTTGTTGTTGATGCTGCCCAACATGTTCAAGATTGCCGGAGAACTGACGCCGGCCGTCTTCCACATCGCCGCTCGCTCTGTCGCCGCGCAGGCACTATCGATATTCGGCGATCACAGCGACGTAATGGCCGCTCGCTCAACGGGCTGGGGGCTGCTCTCCTCCAATAATCCCCAGGAGGTGATGGACTTCGCCCTCATCGCCCAGGCGCTGGCACTCGAATCGCGCATTCCTTTCCTGCATTTCTTCGATGGTTTCCGTACGTCCCACGAGATACAGAAGATCGAAGAACTCACCCACGATGATATGCGGGCGTTAATCGACGATGATTGGGTCTTAGCACACCGCTTACGGGGGCTTTCGCCAGATCGCCCATCTATCCGCGGGACTGCCCAGAACCCCGATGTATTTTTCGCTGCGCGCGAGACTGTTAATGCTTATTACCTGAAAGTGCCTGAGATGGCTCAGAGAGCGATGGACCGCTTCGCGGAGGTCGTCGGGCGCGAGTACCATCTCTTCGACTATGTTGGTGCACCTGATGCCGAGCGTGTCGTGATAATGATGGGCTCTGGCGCGGACACCATGCACGAAGTGGTGGAATACCTCGCCGGACAGGGAGAAAAAGTCGGGTTAATAAAAGTGCGTCTATATCGCCCCTTCAGCGGGGAGGCACTGCTTAAAGCTCTACCGAAGTCAGTTAAGCACGTCGCCGTGCTTGACCGCACAAAAGAACCCGGCGCGGGAGGTGAACCGCTTTACCTGGATGTCCAGAACACAATCAGCGAAGCCGTCGTAAATGGGGACATCGCCGAAGGCGAGAGACCCCTCATCGTCGGCGGGCGCTACGGTTTAGGCTCAAGAGAATTCAACCCCGGGATGGCGAAATCCGTACTGGACAATCTGGCCGAGAAGAAGCCGAGAAATCACTTCACCGTCGGCATCGTCGACGACCTGACACATACAAACCTGGAGTGGGATGACGCCTTCTCTTCGGAGGGCGATGAAGTCCACCGGGCCATGTTTTACGGACTGGGCGCTGACGGAACCGTGGGCGCGAATAAGAACTCGATCAAGATCATCGGTAAAGCTACCGATTATTACGCCAAAGGGTACTTTGTCTACGACTCAAAGAGATCGGGCGCAATGACCATATCCCACCTGCGTTTCAGCCCGAACCCGATTCGCAGCACCTACTTGATCCAGCAGGCGGGATTCCTGGCGTGTCACGCGTTCCACTTTTTGGAGCGCTACGACATGCTCAAGAACCTCAAGCCGGGAGGCACTTTCCTGCTGAACAGCTCCTACCCCGCGGACGAGGTGTGGGATCACTTGCCCGCTGAGGTACAGAAGGCATTGATCGACAAGGGTGCGAACTTCTACGTCATCGATGCCTACTCGTTGGCGAAGTCGCTCGGGCTGGGTGGACGCATTAACATCATCATGCAGACCGCTTTCTTCGAGATCTCCGGCGTACTGCCAGATGAGCAGGCGCAGGACATGATCGAGATGGCCGTCGAGGACACCTATGGCAGCAAAGGCAAGGCAGTCGTCGACATGAACGTGAAGGCCTCCAACCTGGCGCGCGAGCGGATTCACAAGGTTGATCTGCCGGAGAAAGTGACTTCTAAACTTCGCATGCTTCCCCCTGTTCCCGCGGGCGCCCCCGAGTTTGTACAAAAGGTGACCGGCGAAATGATCGCCCGTCGAGGCGAGGAACTCCCCGTTTCCCTGCTGCCAAACGACGGCACCTATCCCGTTGGAACGACAAAGTACGAAAAGCGAAATATTGGACTCGAAATTCCAGTATGGGATCCAGAGGCGTGCATTCAATGCAACCAGTGCGCCTTTGTCTGCCCGCATGGCACGATCCGGCCCAAGATCTACGACGCTTCCCTCGCCAACGGCGATGCGCCCGAAGGCTGGCAGGCTGTGCCGGCAACGGGCCGCGGCATGGAGAATATGCTGTACACCTTGCAGGTGGCGCCGGAGGATTGCACC
>DAOUTT010000177.1 GCA_030668545.1 Anaerolineales bacterium
AGCCCTTCCCGCGCTTGTCATTGCGAGGAGCCCGATAGGGCGACGTGGCAATCCCCCATCAAGCATCGAGGAGATTGCTTCGCTTCGCTCGCAATGACAATAAGGGGTTAAATTCGTGTTCAGAGATGGAGCCCGCATAAGCAACATCATAGGGATTTCTCGGTTCACTCGAAATGACAGTTAGTGGTGCAAAGCCCTTCCCGCGCTTGTCATTGCGAGGAGCCCGATAGGACGACGTGGCAATCTCCGATCAAGAAACGAGGAGATTGCTTCGCTTCGTTCGCAATGACAATAAGGGGTTAAATTCGGGCGCACACATGCGTGCGCCCCTACGCCCCCGAACGCGTAGGGGCCGACACACGGGTCGGCCCCTTCTCGATCACTGGAACCTCAATTCGCATGCTGAGTCTACGACCTGAAGCAGCGGCTCCTGACTCAATAAAAAACACCAACCCATCTTTCGTGTGGGAGAAACAAAAGTCGCTTTTCCAAAGCATTTAGAGGAGAACCACTTCTTAGAATGTACTTTACGATATAATCATTCCCAAGCTCATCCCTATCAGATAATGGTGTCTGACTCGGATGAGTGGAAAAAAGGCGAATGGAAGGAGTTCATACTCATGAATCCTCATCTTGATAGTGGTTTTTCCCACAGTGCGCCTCCCTGGCTGCGCCGTATTGGCACGCAAAGCTGGCTTTTCATAGGTGCCATCCTGGCCTTCGCAGTTCTCGCGGCGATGTTGGCGGTATTGAATGATATTGTGATGCCTCTGATCATCAGTGTGTTGATAGCCATCCTCTCCCGTCCCCTGGTAGATTGGTTAGAGCGACATAGGGTTTCCCGGTCCTTGGGCACCATATTGACGATGATCTTGATCCTGTTTGGCTTTGTTGGACTGGTGTACATCGTGATCAGGGGAGTTGTACAGCAGGGGCCAGCGATCGCCGATCAACTTAGTGCGGGTTGGATCAACCTGCAAATCTGGTTTTCACAGTTCGAGATCCAGTTGCCTTCAGTAACTGATGCCACTGAAGCTATAACAGACGCCTTACCGTTAGTCATTGACGGGATTTTTAACTTCCTGGGAAGCACACTTTCAACGGGGATCGCACTTGCGGTGGGGATCTACTTCAGCGCCTTTAGCCTTTTCTTCTTTTTAAAGGATTCCTCAAAATTTCAAGATTGGATTGCCCACCGCATTGGCTCGAGCGCCAAGGTGGGCGCGGCGATTGTTGATGATGCCAGTCAGACCGTGCTGATCTACTTCCGCGGAACTGCCTTGACAGCCACGATCACCTCGGTAGTGATCGCCATTCCACTCTTGATTTTGAATGTGCCGCTGGTGGGATCGATTCTGATCCTGTATTTTTTTACATCCTTCATCCCTTACCTGGGCGCGTGGATTGCCGGGGCTTTTGCAGTCCTGATCGCTTTGGGGGCAGGGGGCGTGCAAACCGCGCTGATTGTCCTGGTGGCCGTAATCATCTCGAATGGAATCATACAATCCGTCGTCAGTTCATGGGCCCTGGGATCGATGCTCAAGATGTACCCGTTAGTTATTTTCCTGGTTACGATTATTTCCGGGATCGTGGGCGGTGTTTTGGCGATGATCCTGGCTGTGCCGCTGACGGCTATCGCGATTCAAGTGGGTCACCACATGCAGCAAGAAGGCGCCTTTTTAGAGGAAGAGCCTGAAACCATCCCCCAGTAGAGGTAATAACACCTGATGCCTGATAACCTCCGCCCGCCCCGCATCCACGTGCTGTCCAAGCCGACTGGCGCCACCTGCAACCTGGCCTGCGCGTACTGCTTCTTCCTCGATAAAGAGCTGCTCTACCCTAGTAGCAATTTCCGGATGAGCGATGAAATACTGGAGAGCTACATCCGGCAGCTCATCGAGTCGCATCGGACACCCGAGGTAACCGTTGCCTGGCAGGGCGGTGAACCCACCTTGATGGGGGTCGATTTCTACCGCAAAGCGATTGAACTCCAGAATAAGTACCGCAAGCCGGGCATGACCTTCGAGAACACCATGCAGACCAACGGCACACTGCTGGACGATGAATGGTGCGAATTTTTCAAAGAGAACAACTTCCTGATCGGCATCAGCATCGACGGCCCGCGCAAACTGCATGATGTTTACAGGGTGGATAAGGGCGGCAAGGGTACCTTTGATAATGTTATGCGCGGAGTGCGATTGCTGCAGAAGCATGGTGTCGAATTCAACGTTCTGGTGACCGTCAACCGCATCAATGCCGATTACCCCCTTGAGGTTTATCATTTCCTGCGCGATGAAGTCGGCACTGAATGGATTCAAGTCATCCCGGTGATCGAGCGCATCAACCCGGATGGCGTCAATGTGATCCAACAGGGTGATACCGTCACCGAGAGATCGGTGCAGCCCGAACAATTTGGCCGTTTTATGATCCGCATTTTCGATGAGTGGATCCTCAACGATGTGGGAGAGATGTTCGTCCAGACCTTTGAAGCTACTGCCCGCAATTGGATGGGGCTGCCATCTTCAGGGATGTGCGTCTTCGAAGAGACTTGCGGCCTCGGTCTGGCTCTGGAGCACAACGGTGACCTGTATTCATGCGATCATTTCGTTGAGCCGGATTACCTGCTCGGCAATATCCAGGATGAGCACATGATCGACCTGGTTTCTTCCGACCAGCAAGTCCAATTTGGGCTGAATAAGCGTGATACGCTGCCCCAATACTGCCGCGAGTGTGACGTGCGTTTTGCCTGCAAGGGCGAGTGCCCAAAAAACCGCTTCATCCAGACTCCCACCGGGGAGCCGGGTTTGAATTACCTGTGCGCCGGGTGGAAAGCCTTCTTCCACCGCGTGGATGAACCTTTGAAAATGCTCACCATGGTCATGCGCTCAGGCCGCCCCGCCTCCGATGTGATGGCGATAATGGCCGAAAAAGAAGCCGATTTGCAGGCCGCCTTCGCCCGGGCAGCGGACGATAAACCCTGCCCCTGCGGCAGCGGGCTTGATTTCAAACAATGTCATGGCTGGCAGCGAACCAAACGGGGCCGCAAGCGCCGTGGAAAAATCGGGGGGCTTGCCCGTCCACCCGTCAGCGCAGGCGCATCGGCGGACGCGCCTGCTAACCCAGAAGATGTGAATTGAGACTTAATCAAAAAGGTGTTGTATTGTCTTGAGGATCTCCGAGATCAGAACTCTAGCCAGGGAACCTGGCCTCAGCTACTCGTATGCGAGTTGGATGGCTTGTTTCCCGGGTTGATAAGCCTGTGAAAATCATGGCTGTTTATTTTACTGTTGAACCAACTGGCTTTCAGATTTTATACAAATACTTGACAAGAAGTTGGAGGTGGTAGAAAGAGAATTCTCGAAAGCAGATCCGCAACAACCTTATCCATGTGGGATTGGCCTTGAATTTTATAATTATCACGACTGGATACGATCCAACCGCGGCCAAAGATGGCGCGAGAAGACCTGTGCCCCGCGCCCGACCACGATCGATTGTACAGACCTAAGCCGGTTACCATATTTCTTGAGAGGGAGGCACTAAATGAGTAAGAAACCCAATATCCTCATCATCTGGGGCGATGACGTCGGCATCACCAACCTGAGCTGCTACAGCGACGGCTTGATGGGCTACCGCACCCCCAATATTGACCGCATCGCCAACGAAGGCATAAAATTCACCGATGCCTACGGCCAGCAGAGCTGCACCGCCGGCCGATCAGCCTTTATCACCGGGCAAAGCCCCTACCGCACAGGTCTGACCAAAGTCGGTGTGCCCGGCGCCGATATCGGTCTCCAGGCCGAGGACGCCACTATTGCCGAGTTACTCAAGCCCTTGGGCTACGCCACTGGCCAGTTTGGCAAGAATCACTTGGGTGACATGAACAAGTACCTACCCACCGCCCACGGCTTTGACGAGTTCTTTGGCAACCTCTATCACCTCAACGCCGAAGAAGAGCCGGAGAATGTGGACTATCCTCTGGAAGAGGACTTTCCTGATTTCCACAAGCGGTTTAAACCACGTGGTGTGATGCACTCCTGGGCAACCGAGGAAGATGATCCCACCGAGGAGCCGCGCTGGGGCCGCGTGGGTAAACAAAAAATCGAAAATACCGGCCCGCTGACCAAGAAACGCATGGAGACCTGCGACACCGAGTTTGTGGCTGCGGCGCAAGATTTCATCAAGCGCGCCCACAAGGATGACCAACCCTTCTTCGTGTGGCTCAACACCACCTGGATGCACTTCCGCGTCCATCCGCCCAAAGAGATCATCGGCCAGTCCGGGCGTTGGCAGTCGGAATACCACGACGCCATGATCGAGCACGACAAGCATGTGGGCCAGATGCTGGACCTGCTGGACGAACTGGACATCGCCGATGACACCATCGTGATGTACAGCAGCGACAATGGTCCCCACATGAACTCTTGGCCTGATGCTGCCATGACCCCATTCCGCAGCGAGAAGAACTCCAACTGGGAGGGCGCCTTCCGTGTGCCGGAGATGGTACGCTGGCCAGGCAAAATCGAGGCCGGCACAGTCTCCAACGAGATGATCGCCCACCAGGACTGGCTGCCCACCCTGTTGGCGGCTGCCGGCGATCCAGATATCTCCGAAAAGCTGTTGAAAGGTCACAAAGCCGGCGACAAAAAGTTCAAGGTGCATATCGACGGCTACAACTTCCTGCCCTACTTCACCGGCAAGGAGGAGAAAAGCCCGCGGCCGGGCTTCATCTACTTCTCCGATGACGGTGATCTGGTGGCATTACGCTACGACAACTGGAAGGTCGTCTTCGTCGAGCAGCGCAAACAAGGCACCATGGCTCTATGGATGGAACCGTTTACCTTCCTGCGTGTACCCAAGTTCTTTAACCTGCGCACCGATCCCTTCGAGCGCGCCGATATCACCTCCAACACTTACTACGATTGGTTGCTTGACCACGTCTACCTTTTGTTTGCCGCGCAATCTATCGTGGCACAATTCATGGCAACGTTCAAGGAATTTCCGCCGCGCATGAAAGCGGCCAGCTTCACCGTTGACCAGATCATGGAGAAGATGGAGCAAGGTATAGCTAGCCACTAGCAGTAGCAAGGACTGGCAGGGGCGACGCGCGTTCAAAGCCCGTCGCCCCTGCGTTGCGGAAAATCCCGCGTTATGAACCATCGAGAAATACACGACAAAGAGATAGCCAATATCACCGATACGGCGATGGCTTTCTGCGACGTCCATTCTTACCCGACGCCGGTTGGGGATCAGCCACTCTGAGGAGGAAATCCACG
>DAOUTT010000019.1 GCA_030668545.1 Anaerolineales bacterium
CACAGGTTCGGCCCCTGTTTGTCGTGCGGGGTTTAGTGCCCTCCGGAGTCATCTTTCTCCTCTGGCTCGCGTGGGCGATTGTTCCCCAAGAGAGGCGACGCGTGGAGTCGTACCTCATGATCGGTTGTTTAGCTTTAGCTTTTGCGATTGGGTTGTTTTCTCGTGAAGCCTATCGGGGATTTCCTTATGCTCCATTTGAGAATGTGAATAATTACATCACCTCCGAGTTAGACGAGGGAGGGGTTGTCCTGCACTCGAATAAAATCACAATGCTTCCATCCTATTATTATGATGAGTCACTTCCGCATACTTATATTGCCGATCCACCTGGTGCAGGGAGCGACACCCTCGCGTTGCCGACACAAGAAGTTCTAGGGCTTATTGCCCAACCGGATGCGATCCGCGCGGTAGGGGACGCCCGGCAGGTATTTTTCGTGATATTCGGACGCGAGATCGGCGATTATGATGCGCTTGGGGCGATAAAGCATCCCCACCTTTCATGGCTGGAAGAACACTATAGCCTGGTTGAACAAACCGCCTGGGATGATTTATCCCTTTACAGGTTTGAAATCCGGGAAGATGTTAGTCTAGATGGAACTTCTGGATAAAGACACCTATTAGAGCTAATAGAGATTGACGAGGTAGTTCTCGAGATGCGGACCTGGCGTTGGATATCGCTTTTTATTCTTGGACTTTTTGTGGCAGGACTTGGAGCCATTTGGATTCAAAGCCCCGGCTACATGGATGCAGATTACTATTTTGCTACGGGTCAAGAACTGTCGCGAGGTCATGGGTTCATCGAACCGTTTATCTGGAATTATCTGGATGATCCGGCTGGATTACCGCACCCGTCACACCTTTATTGGCTGCCGCTCACATCGCTCATCGCAGCTTTGCCGATGACCTTCTTAGGGCAGACATTTCGAGCGGCGCAGATTCCATTCATCCTCATGAGTGCTTCGCTTCCTTTGGTCACTGCTGCACTTGCACTCCAGGTTCATGGCAACCGAAGCTGGGCATGGTTTTCGGGCCTGCTTGCTCTCGTTCCCGGGTTCTACTTTCCATACTTGCTGACAACGGATGTTTTTATTGTCTACGCGCTTATTGGAGCGGGTTATTTCTACTTTGCCGGGCAAGGTCTTCGTACTGGAAGGAAAAGCGCTTGGCTTGTCTCGGGAATGATGATCGGTCTGGCGCATTTCGCCCGCGCGGATGGACTTCTTTTTTTCCTGCCTGCGCTTGCAGCGATCTCATATTCAAGTGAGAGGAAACTTCAGCGCCTGGCATTGATGATCTCTGGTTACTTGGTTGTTATGGCCCCATGGTTTCTGCGAAATTATCTTATCGTGGGCTCGCTACTCCCCTCGACGGGAGTAAAAACACTGTGGTTGAGATCGTATCCGGAACTGTTCAGCTACCCGAGCAGCATTTTGACCATCCAGCACTTCCTCTCACAAGGGCTTTACGCAATTCTGCAGGCGAGGTTCGCTGCACTTTGGATAAACCTACAACGGCTCATTGGCGAAAATGGCTTGGTTATGTTGGGACCATTTATAATCATCGGCTTCCGTGAATTGTGGCAGGCGTTTGAAACCCGCCTTGCTGCGATCTATCTCGTGGTTTTATTCCTCACGATGAGCTTCGTTTTCCCCTTTGCCGGGTCTCTTGGAGGACTGTTCCACTCTAGTGCGGCATTGATGCCGCTGCTTTGGGTGCTCGTTCCTGCCGGGCTTCATCGAGCTATCCAGTGGCTGAGCCATCTCCGTCGCTGGGATGATGAAGCGCAAGCACAGCGAGTGTTTGCGGCCACTGTATTAGGAATGGCCGCCATGCTCACTGTAGGCCTCTATGTAACGAAGGTGATAGGCATTCAAACGAATACACTTCTCTGGATGGGACCCAAGCGAACCTATGATGCAGCAGCAACAACATTGGGTAACTTTAAGTCCGACGACAGTATCGTCGCCATCAACAACCCGCCGGGTTTTTATCTAGCATCTCAACGGGGATCAGTCGTGATACCGAATGGTGGGGAAGCTGAATTACACAAGGTAGTCGATCGTTTCGCAGTCGGGTGGGTGGTGCTAGATGTAAATCATCCAGAAGGGCTCGCTGATCTTTACCAGGGTCAGATTAAGGTGCCCTGGTTGGAGGAGCGGGCGACGCTGTTAGATCACAACAACGAGCCGGTCCTGATTTTCGAAGTCCAATGAGCGGGATGATAGGTGGCGGAGTGAAGGATCTCACTAATCGAAGGTTATTTTTATTTACCGTCATTGCCGTCGGTGCTCTCTCCGCTGGGGCATTCCTTATCATCTGCGCGCAAAAGAATTCTCTTGGCTTCCCTCTAGACGACGCGTGGATCCACCAAACTTACGCTCGTAACCTAGGGGAAATGGGGGAGTGGTCGTTCATTCCGGGTCAAGCAAGCGTTGGTTCGACGGCTCCATTGTGGAGCGCTCTAATTGCCCTCGGATATTTATTTAAGATCCCATACAAGTGGTGGACGTATGGGATTGGTGTGACTGCGTTGATTGCAACCGCCTGGCTAGCTGTCGACTGGGTTAGAACCAGGGATCGTGCCCCCGGTATGTGGGGAATTGGGTTGGCAGCACTGCTTCTTTTAGAGTGGCATCTGGTTTGGGCAGCGTTGTCGGGAATGGAGACCATTCTTCTTGCATTTCTCTCCGTTCTATTTTTTTGGATATTGACGCAGGAAGGGTTCAGCTTTTTTATCGTGGGGGTGTTGATCGGCGTTGGCGTCTGGATCCGCCCGGATGCGTTGACTCTTCTTCTGCCGGCAGCCTGGATTATTTTCATTATGTATCGAGGGAGATTCCGGCAAATTGGAGCCGCATTACTGCGACTCATCGTTGGCATAGCTGGACCATTTCTGATCTACTTATCCATGAACTGGTCCGTGGCAGGCTCGATTTGGCCAAGCACCTTCTACGCCAAGCAAGTGGAGTACAGCGTACTTCAGCAGTCACCTTTCCTTTATCGTTACCTCGAACAGCTTAATGCGATCGCCGCTGGGGTTTTAATCATTCTGCTGCCGGGCATCCTGCTCTATATTATTCAGGCGATTAAATCTCGTTCATGGGAGCGGTTTGCACCGATAATCTGGGCAGGAGCCTATATAGGTGCTTATGCTTTGAGACTTCCCGTAACCTACCAGCACGGCCGCTACGCCATCCCAACCATTCCAATCCTATTGGTTGTCGGTTTCGAGGGAATCCGGATTTGGTACTCACAGAATGGGGAATCGAGGGCAAAACGTTTCATCCATCGCGTTTGGATCTTTTCGCTCGGAGCAGTAGTGGCTATCTTTTGGTGGCAGGGTTCTCAGGCATATGCTCTTGATGTCGCCATCATTGAAACAGAGATGGTCAAAGCTTCCCTTTGGATAGCGGAGAACACGGAATCAGATTCGTCCATCGCAGCTCACGATATCGGCGCTCTCGGATACTTCGGAAATCGGGGGATCATCGATCTTGCCGGCCTGGTGACGCCAGAGGTGATACCCATCATTCGCAGCGAAGTTGATCTCGACTTCTTCCTTGACAAAAATTACGCAGATTACTTAATGACTTTCCCACGATGGTATCCACGTTTAGTCAGTGGCCGCGAGCTGATTTACTCCACAAACTCGGATTTCTCACCTCAAGCGGGCGGGGAAAATATGGCCATCTACCGATGGCGTTGACAAGTTTGCCCGGCATCAGCTGAGTATGCTATACTCCCCGCGGTCAAATAATAAAGGTGGCGATATTATGGAAAAATTCAGTATCATCATTGTCGATGATCATCCGCTTTTCCGTGAGGGGGTCCGAAGCATCATTGATGCCGAGGATGACTTGAATGTCTTGGCGGAAGGAACAAGTGGTGATCAAGCGCTGCAATTGGTGCGTGAATTGCGGCCCCGTGTGGCATTGATCGACATTAATATGCCCAACATGAATGGTATGCAGGTCACGCGGCAGATAAAAGCTGAGCGACTGGACACATCCATCGTGCTTCTTACTGCATACGACGATGTTGAGCAAGTCTTGCATGCTTTCAAAGCGGGCGCCTCCGCATATTGTTCGAAGGATGTTGAGGCGGGGAAATTGGTCGATATTGTCCGGCAAGTTGCCCGCGGCTTCTATATTGTGGGTGACCAGGTGTTTGATGCAGAAGGCCTTGACGATTGGCTTTCTCGTGGAGTTGAAGCGGTACGGCGACCCCATCTTGACGGTGATATTGAAGCATTCACGCCGCTCTCACCTCGTGAGATGGAGATTCTGCAATATGTCACCCGAGGCATGAGCAATAAAGAAATCGCAGCCAAATTGGGAATCAGCCATCAAACAGTAAAGAACCATATGACTGCTATACTTCATAAGTTGGACGTCGAAGACCGAACCCAGGCTGCTGTGTATGCCCTCAGGCACGGATGGGTACGGTTACAAGACACGAGGAAATAATCCGGAGCAGTTATGACCGAGAATGAAGCTGCTGTAGAACTCAGTCCCCTTGAAGCCTTTCTTGAGGAGTCCCACGCTCACCTTGACAAGGCACAGCGGGGGATTAAGGAAATTAGTCTCCTTGTCGAGCAAAGCCATGGTGAGGTCGAAAAGTTAGCGAAACGCAACGCTGATATCACAAGCCGCATCCATCAGCTGCATTCTCACTTCGACACTGTCCCTCGGGAGGATATCCGCGCGGTCTATGATGACGCACTTGATGCTCAACAGCGCCTCTACACGATGCGGGGACAGCTTGAGAAGCTGCAGAGTGATGAGGAGCATCTTCAAACATTCTCAGAGTTCGTAACGCGCACGCTGAAAATCCTCGGGGAGAAACCTGATATTGATGTAGAAGAGGCGGAAGGTACGTTAGGGGGTTCGGAAACCGTGTTTGGGCAAATCATTCAAGCCCAGGAGGACGAACGACGTAAGATATCGCGGCAAATGCATGATGGCCCTGCTCAGGTTCTGACGAATTTTATCCTGCAAACTGAAATAGCAGCCAGGCTATTTGACACGGATGTCGAATTGGCTCGCGAAGAGCTTGAAAATCTCAAGGAGGCGGCAACTTCAAGTTTTGTAAAAATTCGCGATTTTATTTTCGAACTGCGTCCAATGATGTTGGATGATCTTGGGTTAGTACCAACTGTCAAACGATATGCTGAAGCTTTCAAAGAAAAAACGGGCTTAGATGTAGTTGTCTTGAACACGGGCATAGAGCGCCGCTTAGAATCTCATCACGAGGTTGTGCTTTTTCGCGCAATCCAGACATTGCTGGTTAATGTACGCGACCATGCGCAGGCTACACAGGTAAAAATCACGATCGATCTTGATGAGAAGACCGCGAGAGCTTCTATTGAGGATAATGGCGTTGGCTTTGACCCTGAAATTATCGAGACTGAGGAGTACGAATCACGGTCACTTAATGTACTCAGCAACCAGATTGAACTCCTCGGGGGGATAGTGGAGATAGACAGCAAACCTGGCGAGGGTGCAAGGATCGTCGTGCGATTATCTACAGAGGATGAGGTGTAAGAGAAGCCTTGCTTATGTACGCACCCATGCCTTAGCGATAAGCGAATAGTCCTCTCTTCCCCCGGATATTGGTCCTATTGAATCTTCTATTCCACCTGAATATAATAATTACATGCCTGTAACATAAAACAGGCGAAATATTAACGAAAGGAGGAAACTGCTATGTTATTTGCCCCAAAAGAGAAAGGACAGGGCCTCGTCGAGTACGCCTTAATTCTTGTTCTAGTGGCTGTTGTTGTGATTGTCATTCTTGCGTTGCTCGGCCCTGCCATCGGAAACGTGTTTAGTGGCATCGTTAACGCCATATAATCGATTAATATGGTGAGGGGGAAAGAGTTTTATAAAACACGGATCACCCAGGAGCCCTATCCTGTATAGGGCTCCTTGTGTAAGGAAAATGTAAGCGAACATTCTGGCACACTTGTGTTAGAGTATGCACAACTTGACTTTTATTTCCATCAGCGTATGATACTCGCGACTCGTGGATTGCCCACGAGAATATGTTCATCGGTGTAGTTAAGGAGGTCCCATGCGACGTTCCCGCATCTTCATACTGCTTGCGATAATCCTTCTCCTAGGCGCCGCAGCCGCTTATTTGTTCTTGGGGAGAGGGGGCGGTACTGGTTCGGAAGGTGAAGCCACACCACCCCCAGTCGATGTTGTCTTCGTGGCGATTGCTGCTCAGGACATCTCGCGTGGAGCGAAGGTCCCTGAAGATGGCGTAATCATGTCTCGCATGAATGCGAACTTGGTCGTCGAAACAATGATTAGCGGCCAGGATGAAGATGAAATCCGCTCGCGGATCGTAGATCGTATCGCCCGCCAGGATATCGCCCGGGGAGTTCCTCTCACTGAGGCAATGCTTACGGATACCTCCGGCGACCTACTCGCGGGCGGATCAAACGCTGCCCTGGCAATTCCAGCGGGTTATACAGCGATTGCTATTCCCATGACTCGGCTTTCAGGCATCGCCTATGCCATGCAGGATGGAGATGTGGTTGATATCCTGATTTCGCTGTTGCTCGTAGACCTTGATCCTGACTTCCAAACTATTCTGCCGAATCAAACAACGCCTCTGACCGCATCAGGCGGGACGACAGAATTCCCGGCGCCGAATCTCACCGGAGCTGTTACGGGCGTTGAAGTCTCAGAGGCGGTTAATATTCCACCTCTTCCCTTTGGGAAGGTTGAGACGGACGAAGTGACAGGTCAACCGTTTCATATCATTCCACAGGAACAACAGCGGCCGCGCGCGGTATCGCAGCGCTTGGTCGAAGCCGCCATTGTCTTGCATGTAGGCACCTTCCAGCTTGAAGGTGAGGTTGCAGGAGAGGTTATTCCTGTTCCTGAGGGAGGAGTTGGAGCTCCCGCGCCTGAGGGTCAAGCACCTGCGCAAATCGTTGAACCTCCTGACATCATCACCTTGATTGTCACCCCTCAGGAAGCCCTGGCATTGAACTGGGCTATGAAAGTCGGAGCAGATCTCACGTTCACTTTACGCGCTCCGAACGATGGAGAGGTAACCGAAACTACCAGTGTCACACTGCAATACCTGCTCGATACCTATGAGATCACGGTTCCAACCAAATTGCCTTATGGGATGGAACCCCGACTTGATAAGCTGATCATCCCAGAGCTGCCGAATGATCAACCACCTGCACCGCCGCAGCAGTAGTAGATATGCACGTTGGTGTTCGAATGGAGCTAAATAAATGACAGATAACGCGGAGGTAATGATCCGCGTCCTGATCGTCGATGACATCGCCGAGACGCGAGAAAATATACGCAAACTTCTTCAGTTTGAGTCCGATGTCGTCGTCGTAGGTGCTGCGCGAACCGGCATAGAAGCGATTGAAATGGCTCGTGAAACGGAGCCCGATGTCGTTATCATGGATATCAATATGCCGGATATGGACGGCATCACAGCCACTGAGGAGCTGGTGAGAGACGTTCCCTTCGCTCAAATCGTCATGCTTTCTGTGAACAATGACGCTGACTACGTTCGCCGGGCAATGCGTGCAGGAGCCAGGGATTTTATAGCAAAGCCGCCATCTGCAGACGAGCTAATATCTACGATCAGGACATTGTCAGTATTTGCACACGAACAGAAAGACAAGTTAAGCCAATCTCTGCCTTCTGTCGTAGTTCAAGGCCCAGGAGGGGGACACACTGGATCGCTGCGCCCTGAAGGAAAAGTCATGGTTGTTTATAGCGCCAAGGGCGGTGTTGGGTGTTCCATGCTGGCGACAAATATCGCCGTTGGTTTAGACACTGCAGATACTCCAACAGTGCTCGTAGATGCTGCGCTGCAGTTCGGCGACGTTGCCGTCTCTTTGAACTTGCAGGCTAAGAACAGTTTTATTGATTTGGCCAGCCGAGCTGAGGAACTGGATGCAGAGTTCGTCGATGATGTCCTGCTCCGGCATAGTACCGGCCTGCGGGTTCTCGCCGCGCCTCCACGACCGGAGGTGGCAGATGAAGTCACCGCCGGGCAAGTAAGAAATGTCATCCAATTCTTAAAACGAAATTTCGCCTATGTTGTCGTTGACACAAGTTCCAATATGGATGACATAACATTGGCAGTGTTAGATGTTGCCGATCTGCTGATCACCATTGCGACTCCAGAGATACCCTCGATTAAAGACACCAGATTGCTGTTCGATTTACTGGGTGTCCTGGAATTCCCGAAGGAGCGAATATTCTTTGTCTTGAACAAGACGGATAAGCGTTCGGGGATTTCCTCTGATGCGGTATCGGAAAACCTAAAATGCACTGTGGATGCGGAGATCCCTCTCGATGAACGGGCGATAACGACTTCAATAAACCGCGGGTCCCCTCTCCTTCTCAGTGATAAAGGTCAACCAGCGGCAAAGAGTATTTTCAGTATTCTCAGAAACATCAAAGAACGTGTGCTGGTTAATGTTTTGGAAGATGAAGAGGAGATCGAAGCCGAACGTACGGGGTTATTCAGTCGATAATATGTTTGTTTGTAGCGAATCGCTGCTGAGTAAGGAGCGTGCAATGTGTCGTTATTGAAGAGGATTGAACAAGGCCAGGCTGAAGAAAACGTACCTGCCCTCGCTGAAGAAAACAATCAAGATGGGGGAGCGATTGAGAGCTCATCACGGATGAGTGGCCTCTCTGCACGTCGTGTTGAACCGCCAAGTTCTGGACAGCGAGATACATACCATGATTTGAAGACTCGAGTGCAGAATAAATTACTCGGCGAATTGGATCCCTCCATGGATGTCAGTCAGACAGCGGAGGTTCGCCAGACAATCGAGGAGCTATTTGAGAACATTCTGGCCGATGAGAGGATTGTCCTCTCAAGACCGGAGCGAAGGCGCCTTTTTGAACAGATTGTCGCTGAGATTCTCGGCCTAGGACCCATCGAACCGCTGCTCGCAGATGGCTCGATCACAGAAATCATGGTTAACGGAGCCAAGCAGATATATGTCGAGCGGAACGGTAAAATTTTCCGTGAACCTGCGACTTTCGAGAGCGACGATCACTTGATGCGCATCATCGATCGTATTGTGGCTCCCTTAGGACGACGGATTGATGAGTCTAGCCCGTATGTTGACGCCCGACTGCCGGATGGTTCGCGTGTGAACGCCATCATCCCGCCAATATCTCTTGTCGGGCCCACCCTCACGATCCGGAAATTCGCTCGAGACCCCATCACAGCCGATCAACTGATTGAATGGGGTACGATCACTCCTGAAGCCGTTGAATTCCTAAAAGCGTGTGTGATCGCAAGAATAAATATGGTTATTTCCGGTGGTACCGGTTCCGGAAAAACCACTATGTTAAATATCATCTCACAATACATCCCTGGTGATGAGCGAGTTATTACGATTGAGAATGCTGCCGAACTGCAGTTGAGACAGGAGCATGTTATCACCCTAGAATCTAGGCCGCCAAATATCGAAGGCCGGGGTGAGGTGACGATTCAGAACCTCGTCGTTAACTCGTTGCGAATGAGGCCCGACCGGATTATCGTAGGAGAGATCCGCGAAAAAGAGGCGCTCGATATGCTCCAGGCGATGAACACCGGCCATGAAGGGTCCATGACAACGGCGCACTCAAACAGTCCGAGGGACACACTGGCCCGTATCGAAACCATGACGCTTATGTCAGGAGTGGAACTTCCAATCCGCGCCATTCGGGAACAAATTTCATCCGCCCTTGAGCTTGTTTGCCATCTTGAGCGACTTCGGGACGGTACTCGAAAATTGACTCATATTGCCGAAATCCAGGGGATGGAAGGTGATGTGATCACGATGACGGATATTTTCATCTTTGAGCAAACCGGATTTGAAGACGGCAAGGTTATCGGACGGCTCCGCCCAACGGGTTTACGACCGAGATTTATCGATAAGATTGAAGCGAGCGGCATTAATTTACCTGCAGCAATCTTTGGTGTAGGAACCAGGTCAAAGGGGTACTAGGTGATGAATCCACAAACGGTTCTCATCATTGGAGGCGGGCTGGGGCTTCTACTCCTGGTGGTTGGTCTGGCTATGACGTTGCTGGGTGAGCGATCGGTCGTTGAGGAACGCTTGGGCCGTTATGCCGAGGGGCAGGTTGTCTCCACAGCCGGTGACGAAGCAAAAAATCAGCGCGGCTCGATCATCGCCGATTACCTGGAACGGGCTGGTGAAGGCTCAGATCTCTTTAATAATCTTTCTCGAGACCTCGCTAGAGCGGACCTGAAGCTGCGGCCGGCTGAATATATTGCTGTAATGGTGATTACAATAATTGTTAGTGGAGTTATTGGTTTTATCATCAGCAGCTCGCTGATATTCGCGTTTATTGGAATGGTCGTTGGTGCTTTCTTACCGCGAATGTACGTAAAGCGGCAGGAGAAAAATCGTCTAAAGAAATTCGACAATCAATTAAGCGATATGCTCAACTTGATGGTGAATGGCTTGCGAGCTGGGTTTTCAACTCTCCAGGCGATGGAAGCTGTCAGTCGCGAGCTTCCACCACCGATTAACGATGAATTCCACCGTGTAGTTCAAGAGATGCAGCTTGGTATCATGATGGAGGATGCTCTCGATCATCTCCTCCGTCGAATCAATAGTGAGGACCTCGATCTAGTGATCACCGCTATTAATGTTCAGCGTGAGGTCGGGGGTAACCTGGCTGAGATCCTGGATTCGATTTCATTCACAATCCGAGAACGTGTTCGGATCAAAGGTGAAATCCAAGCACTAACAGCTCAGGGACGGGCGACAGCCTGGGTAATCTCCGCTATGCCCATCGCCCTCACGGCTTTGCTTTTCTTGATAAACCGGTCCTATATTATGCAGTTCTTTAATCCGGAGACGCGAAGCTGCGGCATCCCAATCATCGTTCTTGCAGCGGTCATGATCATCACTGGCTTTATTGCCACACAGAAAATCGTTGATATCGACATCTAAAGTTTTGGCAGTAGCTGAATGAACGTCATGGGAGAACAAGGAGCGTAATAATGCCTTTACTAACAATTGCAGCCATCATTGGCATCCTCGTCTTGGCTGTTGTCCTTGTTATCGCTGGGATAAGAGCGCCTCAAGCTTCTGACCCCATCTCCAGCCGCCTGGCGGAGTACAGCGTTCGCGAGGAGGCGATGACGCTCGAGGAGATCGAGCTTTCTCAGCGCTTTTATGAACGTGTTATGCTGCCAATCTTTAATAAGATTGGTATGATCGCCGCCCGCTTCACTCCGCAGGCGACGCTAGAAACTGCGCGGTTAAAACTCATTAAAGCTGGCAACCCCATGCAAATGGACCCGTCTTTTTTCATCGCCCTGCGCTTCGTCCTGGCAGTGGTATTGGGTGGCGGTCTATTCTTGGTTTTCTCAATTTCAGGGCGTAATTGGCTTCAGGGTTTAGGAATTTCAGCGCTCTTTATGGCACTCGGATATTTTCTTCCGGATTTATGGCTTTCAAGCAAGGTTTCTGCCAGGCAGAAGGCTGTTTTCCGGGGACTTCCGGATGCGCTTGACCTGTTGACCATCTGTGTTGAAGCTGGTCTTGGTTTTGATGCCGCGATGCGCAAGGTGAACCAGAAATGGGAAGACGAACTCGCTTTGGAGTTTGGGCGGGTCATTCAAGAGATCGGGCTTGGTAAATTGCGAAGGGAAGCATTGCGCGATATGGCAAGTCGGCTCGATGTTTCGGAGTTCACAAGCTTCGTTGCGGCAGTCATTCAGTCCGAACAGCTTGGTGTGAGCATGGCGAAGGTTCTCCGGATCCAATCGGATCAGATGCGGGTTCGCAGGCGGCAGATGGCGGAAGAGGAAGCTCACCGTGCGCCGATTAAAATGATCTTCCCGATTGCGCTGCTTATCTTCCCATCGATCATGTTGATCCTGCTCGGTCCGGCCGCGTTGCTGCTCATAACTTCCCCAATGGCGGCAATGTTTTAGGAACGCCGCACTCGCTTCTGCTGACTCGGGGAGGGGTGCCCGGTGAAGCGCTCCATTCCACATCGAAGCTTGGGCTGGTTTACGTACTGGCTCAAGCAAACCATCGATCTGATCTTTCCCCCGCGTTGTGCAGGCTGCAATGTGACTGGCAAGGTATGGTGTGAAGAATGCAATGATCGCATCATCCCATCTAAACGCCGTTCTTGCACTGCTTGTGGGTTTCCCCTCGAGAAAGGAATTATTTGCTCTATATGTGAGGATTGGCCAAATCGCATCCACGTCCGATCCTTTGCTCATTACAAAAAACCACTCAGTTCTGCAATATTAAAATTGAAGTACCGATCAGATCAAGCGCTTGCCAACGAGATGGCATCCTGGTTGGTCAGCATTTACCAGCGAACGGGATGGAGGGCAGATTGCGCGATTCCGGTTCCCCTGGCTGATGTGCGGCTACGGCAAAGAGGGTATAATCAGGTTACTTTGATCGCTACTTCATTCGCAAAAGAATTGAAGTTACATATATTCACTAACGCACTTAAACGGGTGCGGGAGACCCAGTCGCAAGTGGGATTGGATCGTCGAGAGCGCCATGTCAATGTAGAAGGTGCTTTTCGGGCTGACACACGCATCGTTCAAGATCAATCAATCGTTCTCATAGATGATTTGCTGACATCCGGGGCAACGCTGAAAAACTGCGCAATCGCTCTCCTCAACGCGGGGGCAGCGCAGGTTTATTGTTTAACTGTAGGAAGAGCATGATATGCGTATCCGTGTGTGTCAACGACATGAAAGGGGTTGCTAATGGCTGTAAAAATTGAAATTAATGCCAAAAATATGGAACTCAGCGACAAGTTGCGTGATTACGTCGAAACAAAGGTTGCGAAGCTGGATCGATATCTGGATATCATTGATCAAGCCCAAGTTGACTTGACCCATGCGAAAACCGCTCGTAACGCGAAGGATCGCCAGGTCGCCCAATTAACGATCAGGGGCAAGGGGGTGGCGCTGCGCGCAGAGGAGAGAACGGAAGATATGTTCGCCTCTGTTGATCTTGTGCTGGACAAGATCCATCGTCAGATTGAGCGTTACAAGGGCCGCCATTGGAGAAGCCGCGGGGATGGCAGATCGGCCGCAGATGTAGCTTCTTATGAGCCGATGAGTGTTGAAGAGGAGGATGCCCCCTCAGAGATGATCGTACGGCGAAAGCGGCATTTCCTAATCCCAATGGATGAGAGCGAAGCAGTTGAGCAGATGCAGCTCTTGGGACATGAGGATTTCTTTATTTTCCTCGATGTTGTAAATAATCAGGTTAATATTCTCTATCGACGAAGGGATGGAACCCTTGGACTCATCGAAACCGAGAACAAATAGCGGAAGAAATATCAGAGTCGACGTTTCCTCGATTGACTCCTGCTGACTATCCAATGGACGAAAAGATACCTGTTCTACTCATGCTGCCGCCCAAGGGCTCATCCGAAGCGGAAGCCTGGGTCGCTGCCGGTCGACTAGCTGCTGCCTGTGATCTGGCTGAGCGAGTAAAGGCAAATCCTCTTGTAGGTCCATGCTTCCTTCTTGCTCATGAGCAGTCGGATCAACTGGCGTTGCGGGAAATTGGATTTGATCAAATCCAATCATCAGTAAAGCCATTTCACTTTGGAGATGTATTAGCAGAGATAATCTCAGAACACCATCTAGATCGGCTCGCGTACTTTGGTGGAGCGAGCGCGCCACTGATGGGGGGAAAAGATTTACAGCAAGTCTTCGAACAGGTCCTGCGGCAGAAAACGCCTACTGCTATTGTCAATAACCTGTACTCTTCAGATTGGGCAGTCTTTAACCACGCAAGCGTCATTGAAGAGATTAAGTCACAACTGCCTAGTGACAATCCGTTGGGGTGGGTGATGCAGCAGGAAGCGCAATTCGATGTTCGCGCATTGCCGCCGTCTGTGAGTTCTCGACTGGACATAGACACACCTGTGGATTTAATTCTTCTACACGGTCATCCCGGAATTGGCAGGCATTGTCGCGACTTTCTCAGCCAAACAGACCAACCCTTGCTGGACGGCATTTCAAAACTTCGAAGTGTTCTCCAAACTCCAGCAAGCACTTTGTCGATCATTGGACGAGCATCCTCAGCAGTTTGGAAAGAATTGGAAGAGCGGACAAAAATCTGGGTGCGGGTCTATGTAGAAGAGCGGGGCATGGTTGCGAGTCAGCGATTGGCACGGGGAGAGGTGCAATCGTTAATCGCAGACATGGTTGATGAATTACAGCCCAGCGGCTTTCTCGCCAGGCTGGGGCAAATGTCTGATGCAGTCATCTGGGA
>DAOUTT010000333.1 GCA_030668545.1 Anaerolineales bacterium
GATGATCGGAGCGAGGCTATGCCCGAGCAGTTAACGCATGCGATTGAGGACTATCTTAAGGCCATCTATAAGTTGTCGGCCACGGGCGGGCGCGCCACGACGACGGAGCTTGCTAATCTATTGAATGTCACTCCGGCCTCTGTAACCGGGATGGTGCAGAGGTTGGCGAGCGACGATCCATCTTGGGTCGATTATCAGAAACACCGCGGTGTCTCGCTGACTCCAGAAGGAGAGCGCGCGGCGCTGGAGATCATCCGCCACCATCGCTTGATAGAGATGTTCTTGCACGAAGTCCTTGGTTATCCATGGGACGAAGTGCATGATGAGGCGGAACGACTGGAGCACGTAATCTCTGAAAACCTAGAGGAGCGGATCGCCAAGGTGCTGGGTGATCCTACTCACGATCCGCACGGGGATCCCATCCCTACACGTGATCTTAAAATCCCTCCAGCGTGTGTCACGCGCTTGAGTGATTTACGCCCGGATCAACATGCAGTGGTTGTGAGGGTGCACGATTCCGACTCCGATTTTTTGCGGCACCTTGGCGAGTTGGGTTTAAAGCCGGAGACGAAAGTCTCAATCCTGGAGCACTCTCCCTTCGATGAGAATCTGAAAATCCAGGTCAAGGGTCAGCCTGCACCGGTGGTATTGGGGAGGAAGATTACGCAGCAGATTTTCGTAGATATCCTCTAATTACCTTGAACCCAGCACTAACCAGCAAAT
This sequence comes from Anaerolineales bacterium, assembly GCA_030668545.1. Lineage (GTDB taxonomy): Bacteria > Chloroflexota > Anaerolineae > Anaerolineales > E44-bin32 > E44-bin32. Next base: position 724 of record DAOUTT010000333.1, read on the forward strand.
CTTGCACAGGACGCTTAAGCGGGAGATAATTTGGGAAACGGCCCTGTGGGGCGTCGCTTTTATCAACATGCCACCCTGAGGAATAGTTTATGTATAATTCCAGACGATGCCTGTAGAAGAAGCGCTGGAACGGCTCCGGCTTGACCCTGTATTTATGAAGAACGTATCGGCATGGGAGCGAATCCCTGCTAGGCCGGCGCGCTACGCAGAATTCCCTGCGCAGGTATCGCCGCGGCTGGTCGACGCGCTACGGCGCCAGGATATGACGCCTCTTTATGCCCATCAGGCAGCGGCTGTGGAAGCTGCCTTGGCGGGGGAGAATGTTGTCGTTGTGACCGGGACAGCATCCGGCAAGACGCTTTGCTATAACCTGCCGGTGTTGCAGACTCTGCTTTCAGACCCAGAAGCACGCGGGTTGTATCTCTTTCCCACTAAAGCCCTGTCTCAGGATCAATCGGCTGGCTTAAATTATTTCCTCGATGTGCTGAACGCTGCCGAGCAGATCCCGGTACGTACCTATGATGGCGATACGCCGCGGGCGCGGCGGCGCGCCATCCGCGATGATGTCCGCATCTTAATCACGAACCCCGACATGCTCCATGCCGGCATCTTACCTCACCACCCGCGCTGGGCCGCAGTGTTCGAGAATCTACGCTGGGTCGTGATTGATGAGCTTCACGTTTACAGGGGCATCTTCGGATCGAACGTCGCTAATCTTCTGCGGCGTTTGCGCCGTGTTTGTCGGTTCTACGGGTCTGACCCATTATTCATTCTCACCTCTGCCACCATCGCCAACCCGAAGGAACTAGCTGAAGGACTGATTGAAGCGCCGGTGACTGTGGTGTCGCAGGATCTGGATGGATCACCGAGATCCGAGAAGCACATCGTGATCTATAACCCGCCCGTCATCGACCCTGCGTTGGGGATTCGACGGGCATATACACTTGAATCAACGCGTGTAGCGGAGTCGTTTCTGAAGGAAAAAGTACAGACGGCAGTGTTCGCTCGAGCGCGCATGACCACCGAGCTGCTCCTTGGGTATTTACGAGATTCGTATGAGCAGATGGGCGGCGACTCAATGGCGATACGCGGCTATCGGGGCGGATACTTGCCTCTCGAACGCAGGGAAATTGAAAGAGGGCTGCGCAGCGGTGAGGTTCTCGGTGTAGTAGCGACGAATGCATTGGAGTTGGGGGTCGATATCGGTCAATTGGGAGCCGCCGTCGTCGCCGGATACCCGGGCACAATCGCAAGTCTTTGGCAGCAAATGGGGCGCGCGGGACGGCGCAGTGAGGTGTCGGCCGCGGTGCTGGTTGCTTCAGCTGCCCCGCTCGATCAATTCGTCGCCGCCCACCCTGCCTACCTATTTGAACGCTCGCCTGAAATGGGGTTGATTAATCCAGATAATCTGGCGATCCTGCTGCGCCATCTGCGCTGTGCTGCCTTCGAACTGCCCTTCGAAGCCGACGAGCGGTTCGGCTCTGTTGAAGACCTGGGGGAGCTTCTCGATTTTCTAGCCGAAGAGGGTGACCTGCATAGATCGAATGGGCGCTATCACTGGGTGGCTGACACCTATCCGTCGGAAGGAGTTTCGCTGCGCGCAAGCAGCGATGAGACAGTGGTGATCCAGGACGTGGGTTCTGGACGACCCGTCGTGATTGGCGAGGTAGATTCTGCGACAGCCCCGATTCTGCTTCACGAGGGGGCGGTTTACATTCATGAGGGCCGTACCTACCTCGTAGGACGCTTTGATTGGGACAAGGCTATCGCCGAGGTTGAGCCGGCCCAACTAGATTATTACACCGATGCCTCGGAGACGGTCGACCTGGATGTGCTCGAAGTGTTTGAAGCTGATGAAAACAAGCCTGCTCGACGTGCCCACGGATGGGCACGCGTCACGGCTCAGACCATCTCCTATCGAAAAGTCAAACGCTATACTCATGAGACTCTCGGGTATGGCGTTATCGATTTGCCGGCGCGCGAATTTGAGACCAGCGCTTATTGGATGTGGATTGCACCGGAGATGGTCGATCAGATGGAAGCGGATGGCGTACTGCTCCCCCCGCAGGA
>DAOUTT010000304.1 GCA_030668545.1 Anaerolineales bacterium
CCCGTATCCACGGGCAATCCCGCAGCTTCGCGCGCGCCGGGTCCGGAGAGATAGCCCGGCGTGGTGATGAAATCCACTTTTGCCACGAACCTGCGCTGGTCATGAGGCATAATGGCGATCGTCCGCCAGCAGTGCGAGCCGACATCATTTCCACCACCGCTGCCCGGCAGTCTCACTTTTGGATGGTCATGGTCGCCGATTACGGTGCTGTTGAGATTCCCGTAAGGGTCAATTTGTGCACCACCGAGAAAACCGTACTCAATGAACCCCCTTTGGGCAGTTTCTACCATGTCTGCGAGTCCCGTTGCTGCCACAGCCTTATGAAACGTTCGGCGCTCACCGACTGCGAGGGGAAGATCATCCATCAATGCGCCCACACCACCGAATTCGAAAACGGCAACCAGATTGGGCGCGTGCATCTTCTGCGCCAACGAAGCCGCCAGCATGGGGATCCCTGTCCCTATGAACGCCGTCGTGTTATCCGGCACCTGCCGCGAAGCGGTGCAAATCAAAAGTTCCGTTGGATTGTATCCATTCTCCGCCATCATAACCTCCCCGGGACCATCGCCTGGAGTTGCTCCAACCGGTCCTTGCCAATCATATCCAAATACTCCTGATGATCTTTGACTCCATGAATGTACTTCGCCAGATATTCGTCGGCGCCATCCTCAGTTTTCGACGCCTCGACCCATTCCTTAATCTGGGGTTCATCGCGTTCATACTCATAGCACATCTCGCCCGGGTGGGAACCAAAGGGCGCTTCGACGACTGCATCAACAAGGAAATATGGGATGATCGTTTTGCCGGGATTTTTACGGATATCGTCGTTTGAGATGATTTTTTCTGCGCTGACGATCAAGCGCTTTGAGGCCCTTGCCATCTCCGCAGCGAAACCACTGATGCCGTCGATCTGGGCATTCCCATACATATCTGCCCGGTGAACATGGATCAAGCCCACATCCAGAATAAGCGCCGGAAGGAGGCAAATAGGTTCACCCGTAAAAGGGCATTCCACCGCTTTTGCAGCGCTGTATTTAAAAGTGTCCGTTCCCAGCATGGAACGTATCGGCAGAAAAGGCACCCCCATCGCCGCCGCTTTAAACCGCTCTGCAATTGCGCCGTTGCTCCACTCGACACAGGTCTCGACCCGTCCGCTTTCTACTTCACGCCGCAAGACACTCGAGACCCCATATACTTCCAGAGCGATGTAGGTGATATCCAATGCCTTCACCAGCTTTGCAGCCAGAAGTGTATCGAGCTCAGTTACACCCTGCCCGGCCATGCGCAGATCTTTCACGCCCTGGCGAACGATCTCGTTGACCAGAGACATGGGACAGCGAACCGTACCATACAGCTCTGTGCCGACATAATCGCCATCATGAATGAAGCGCTTAACCGCCTCAGCTTCACTCATCCGCTTGTCAATCAATTGCTTCGGCTTGCTGCGATTCGATTTTCGGAAAGCATCAAGATCGACTGGTTGAATTAGCTTCCCGATCCCTTCATCAAGCACTTTCATATGCAGCTCCCTATCTAATTTTTCAATTTTCGCTGAGGTGGGCCCGGTCAGCTTGTATGTATCGCCGCTGCAGTACCCATCAATAAAAATCCGCGGGAATCAATAATCGTAATTAACAATCACGTATTAGGCTCCCATCGTGGGGTTCGCATCTCTTCTGTAGGTCAGATAACACCCATTGTAGATCAAAGAGAGAATACGCTCAACCTGAGGCTGCTCTACGTGAACATGCGATCCTGGTGAAATAAGTTTAGCCATCACCAGCTAAGCAGGTTAATAGGAAAGCGCACACCGAAGTGTGCACGAACACAGGCGATGGGAGAGTCATCAATCACATCAACTTACTGTAAAAAGTTATGCGGGTTTACCTTGCCGTAGTCGTCATGCATGATCTCGAAATGCAAGTGTGGTCCCGTCGAATTACCGGTTGAACCCATCGCGCCGATCACGTCACCCTGATAGACGGATTGACCACAAATCACATTAATTGCGCTGAGGTGAGCATACAGCGTTTGCCACCCATTGCCGTGATCCAGGACGATCACGTAGCCGTATCCCCAGTCATTCCAACCCGCATAGACAGCAACGCCTGAATCCGAAGCGAAGATGGCATGCCCGGTGCTGCCGGCGAGATCGATCGCCGGATGGATAGAGCTGTAATCGAAGCCGGAGACATAGTGCAATAGCGTTGGAAATATGAATATCCCGCTGCCGACAACACCATCATAGATCGAGCCGCATGCACCTGGTCCAAGGACCCTTGCCACCGCGGGATTGCTGCGCGAGATGCGTGGCGCGCTCCAGGAGACCAGGGAGCGTTGACCGCCGGGGATAATCAGCACCGTACCCGCTTCGATATCTGGGTTCTCTGGGTCCATGTTGGGATCAATATGGTTCGTCGGCCACTGGATAATCTCACTAGGCTCAACACCGAAGAACCGTGCAACCCCACTCAATCCATCCCCCTCATGCCATTCATACAGCGTTCCATCCACTGGTGAAATGTTGAGATCCTGCCCGGGTTTGAGCCGGTGGGGATCGTCCTGAAGCACGTCGAAATTGCCCCATAAGATCGTTTCAGGCTTCAGGCTGAATTTGTCCGCGATCCCGAAGATGCTGTCCCCTTCCTCCACCTGGTAGGTAATCACTTCAAGTCGTGGACGTTCAGGGAAAACCGTATGGATGTTCGTTGAGCGCCCCACACCTGCAAGTTGAGTTGTGCCGCCTGCATACGGAGGAAGGTCGGCAATCCCGAGCCTTAATATTGTTGGTGCTGCAAGGTTAGCGCTTTCGTTTTCTTCCACCACTCCGGCGTATGCGTCCAATGGGAGCGTATCCCAACCTAGTCGGGCAGCCCACACCCCCAAGGCTATGAGGGTTAGAAGGGCTAGATGACCTGTGAAACGCAGGATAGGGTCGCGTAACGTAACCACGCATATTTTCGCCCATAACTCGATGCGATTCCGTGCTCGATTCGGAAGCGAGTCTTTGTCACTGGCGTTCGTTGCCTGTTCCTGCAATTTCTCCGCCTTCCCTTGATCCTACGCGCGCATCATATCAAGCGCGTTGTGGACCGTCAAACATCAGCTGCATACATCCTAAGGAAGAACATACCACGGATTAACAAATCCATCCTGAAAACGAGTTTCAAAATGCAGGTGTGGTCCCGTCGAATTGCCAGTGGAACCGGCCAACCCGATACTCTGCC